>CAZYDZ010000037.1:7093-14423 GCA_964646535.1 uncultured Opitutaceae bacterium | reverse complement strand
GTCAGACCGGCTGCTACCGAACGCAGCGCGTCCACAAATTTACCCTGCAGCAACTCCTTCAGTGTCTCCGGCTGTAGTGTGCGGTTACCGAGAGTCTGGGCTGCTTTCGCGATGCTCTCCTTGGTAGGGCGCACACGGACATAAAACTCCGCAGTCACGTCGACACGCATGCGGTCAGCGGTAATCAAGCCTTCCTCATTCTTGCGGTCCACCTGCAGGCGCAGGGTACGCATGTTGACCGGCACAATTTCATGGAAGATGGGAAGCACAATTGCCCCACCGTCCAGAATGACCCGTTCACCGCCCAAACCTGTTTTTACAAAGGCTATTTCCTTAGTAGTTCTTCGGTAAAGACGGGCAATAATCAATCCCACCACTACAGTGACGAAGGATATGCCAATTACCAGATAGATGATCCATGGGTTACCATTCATAATTCAAAAACGGTTTAGTTTGAGTTGATGTGACAAAATGGATGTACGTTCAGAAGTTTGGGTTGTTTGGCCGTATTGCCGTAAAGTCATGTCCGCGCCTGCCAACCAGCAATACCTGATCCCCTTGCGAAAACGATACGCCTTCCAAGTCTGAATAAACCATGATGTAATGTGTGCGTCCCAACGGACCTTTCAGGCGGGCCTCCGCGGGCCTCTCGCATGTGGCAGTCCCTATCGTCAAGGTCGCCACCAACCCAATAAACGAGTCCGAGGAAATCGCGTATGTCGTTTCGCGCGGAAATATCCTGGCCACCAGACGATTTCCCAGCTTGGTCGGAAACACCGAGATAACTGTCACCAATGGCAATGCAATCACGCTGTGCAGAGAATAACTTATCCACGCCTGCAAGGTCTGCTGCAGGATCAGGCCGATTGTCCCCAGTGAACAGAGAAAAATGACCACACTCACCAACAAGGGCACTTTTCTCAACTCCAGCCATCCAAATACGGATTCGACAACGCCAACGGATTCCAGCCCGTCGACGCCATCACCCACATCAGGAAGAATATCCTCCAGAATGGAAAACATATCCAGGCCACCCAACAGGCCAATCACCTGAACCACGCCGATCAGGAATACCAGAATCAACGCGATGGTAAATGGAAGCTGGTGGGTCTGAAACAGAAATTCCAACACGGCTACAGTTTGTTTTTAATCAGGGTGGAATCAATGACCTTTGCGCGCTTTCAGGCGGGATTCAATCTTGGCCTTGCGATTCAACTGAGCCAGCTCGACCAACCTTGCACGCTCTTCACTACCCGCTTTCAGATCGTCCCTGCGGACGCCGGTTTCACTCTGCAAAACACGCTTGAACGCATTGCCCGCCTTCTCGGCCTTGCTCAACGCAGAACCTTTGGAGCCATCCTCACCCGCAGCGCCTGCTACAGCATCGGCCCCAGCGGATTGCCTGCTACGACGGTATTCCAGTAACTCGTCTTCCATCTCGTTGCGCTTGGCCAATAGCCCTGCTATCGCCTGATTCAACTGTGTCTCCTGTGCGGCAAGGTCTGACAACTGGCTTTCCAAGGTCGGCAACTGATCCTCAATGTCCACCTGACGACCAATCGCCACTTCCGCCAGATCTTCGCGGCCCTGTTGGATCGCGGTTCCAATCTGATCTTCCAGCTTGTTGTGCTCGTCATTCAAGCGGGCCAGTGTCTTGGTCACATGATGCTTCTGCACCAGAATACGGCCCAGTTCCGCACGGACTTCATCCACTGCGCCATCCACCTCATTGATCGCCTGCTCCAGTATCGCACCAGGAGCAAGTCCTTCAATCTTGGATACAATACTGTTGGCGGTTCCGGTAATAATCCGGGTGATTCTTGAACTAATGCTCTCTTTCATCGTTGATCTCATTCAGGGTTGTTAGGCAAAGAGGAAATTTGACTGCTCAGGGATATCAGTTCCCGCACAGTATCGAAACGTCCTCTGGTAAGCTGGCGATTATAGGTTGGAGTCTCTCTGGTCACACCTAAACGTAACAACTGCTCCAACAACAGCAATAACCGATTGAATAACTCCTCTTCCACTTGTATCAAAGATTCGCGACGCCCTCCTTGCTTATCCTTTAACTCAGGGTTGGCCAGGATTCCCACCATCTCTGGCAAACTGTCTGCCATCCGATGCAATAAATCTGAATACATCCCTTCCTTGCGCTCAGATTCACGCACCTCCGACATCCCATTCTGAATCAAGCGGTGGATCTCTGTAATACTTTCCTCCCGATCCGCTGTCCGTTCGTGATAAAGACGATAAAAAGAACATGCATGTCGCAACTTTTCACTCGCTGTCACCTGACCCGCTTCCCCATGCGACATCAGATACTCGTAATCCTTCTCCCCTATACGACCGCTGATCGGTACTGTCTTCTGATTTCTGGACTCGTTCATATCTGAATAAAGACAATTGTATAACTATTATACAATTGTCAATAATATTTTCTTACTTTTTTTATTACCCTTCTCGTGAGGTTCGTTACGCACATGCGAGTTGACCGCCATATGGCAAATTTCTAAGGTTCGCGTATGAGTAACTCGGGACCTTCCAACATTGAAAAAATTGATCGCAACTTCGCGGTATCATCAGACACGAGTGATGGGCTGATCTGGCTGGACGCGTTTGATCGCCGCCTGTCCCTGCGCGGTCACGGTTGGGTAGGGGAAGCGATTGCTGCGCGCTCTTTTCGCAGAGCCCCGGAACGGGCGGTTCACACATTGACTGAATCAGTGCAGTACTTGACCCAATGTCCCGCCAGCGTATTTCTGTCATTTCATACCGACACGCAAGAGCTCTCCGTGCGCGTACGCAACAAGAACACGGAATACATGAACCACATAACACGGGTTGGTTCTGCAGGAATGGAGCTCTACGTCAGGGATGGAACTCAATGGCTACCCTATTCGCAAACAATCCCACCCTCAGATGCGGCTGTATTCCAGCAACCATTATTGCAGGGCCAGCCTCGTATATTACGTGAATTTCGTCTCTACCTTCCACTCTACATGTGGCTGGAAGAGCTCACCCTGGGGTTTTCAGCGGACGCTCAGATACACCCAAGTCCTTCGAAACATAAACCCATTCTGTTTTATGGCACATCCATCACCCAGGGAGGGTGTGCCAATACAGCAGGCAGTGACTTCGTTTCCATATTGGGACGCATGCTCGATATTGACACCATTAATTTCGGTTTCTCGGGTAGCGGCAGAGGCGAACCTGAAGTGGCACAATTGATCCGTGAAGTAGATGCCAGTATGTTTGTTCTGGACTATGCAGCCAACTGCGAGCCTGAGCGACTTCGCGACACCCTGCCGCCGTTTGTCCAAATACTGCGGGAGGCACATCCCAATACACCGATTGTTGTGGTGGGCCCACTTGGATTCAATAAATCCGAACACAGTTTATATTACCGCAATACATCTGAAGGACGGCGCGACAACAGCATACGCTTCTATATTCAGCGCAAGGATGCAGGAGATACCAACATCCACTTTATAGACGGAGAAGGCCTGCTACCCATTGGCATTACGGGGACCTATGTGGACGGCGTACACCCAACCAGTGCAGGCTTTGCGATGATCGCCGAACGGCTGTTTCCCCAACTGGCTGTCATTCTGCGTAGAAAACGAGAGAGCCAGGCTCTCCATACCTGACTCTCTCTTATTTTCTCCGTCACCAGACTATTCATCTCAACCGCACAACTTACGTGCGGAAGGAAATAGGATTTCGTTTTCCAGATAGATATGGCGTCTGGTGTTTACTTCCAGATCTGCCAATCCTGCAAACAGGGCGCGATATGTGTTACAGGCCTCTGCCGGAGGAGTATAGTCGTGCGTTAATTCGCGCAGCCTCTGTATACCCTGGGTCGTTTTTTCGTGCTCCTCCATCATACACTCGATTGGGCTATCAATATGCATCAACCCCGATCTGCCGCTGTCCAATGACTCAATGGCAGGAAAGAGAATCATCTCTTCCTTCTTCATATGATACCCCAGCTCTGTCGCAACCTCGATAAACTCCTGCAGGAGATCAATCAGGCTCGGCGTATGTGGGCCGTGTACGCGCGCCACACGCTCCGCCATCTCATGTATGCGCGGCAGCTCCCGTCGCAAATACCCATGATGAAATTCGACGATATGCTGAATCATCTGCGGGACACCCCATTCCCTGGGATCTTCCCCCTCTGACACATCCCTGGACGCCAATTCCTTTTCAATCGCACGCAGCAGTTCTTCTACAGGAAGGCCCTTTTTCTCACAGGCCTGCGCCAGCGTCAGGTTTCCCTGACAACAAAAGCCAATATCAAAGGCCTGGAACACCCGGCTAAGATTCGGGCGCTCGGCAACCAGTTCTCCTACGGTACGCTCCGGCAAGGGAGTACCTGAAGGAGAAATTACAGGATCGGAATGTCGTTTCATAATTCGTATAGTACTATAATGATTGTGCGAGTCGCATACCTTGACACAGATCAAGAAGCATTCGCATTGTTTTGCTTTTCAATATCGCTTATACCCTGCTTCCCATCCCGAAAGCGATGCGCCTCATATACGGTGAAATTGCGCAGGCCAATCTCAACACCTGAAACCTCGCGCAGCAACCGTATGTCGAAACGCCGTGACGGAGCAGCCACACCACCCAACGTAGTCCCCGGGATAAAATGTTGCAGATAAAAGCGTCCACGATATCCCATGACAATCAGCTCTTCCATCATTCGATTGACTTCCTCCTCTGCGAGTAAATCGGGATGTACCGTGCAACGCAGTTCGCAATCGACTTTGTACTCAAGCAGCAGTTGCAGGGATTCCTGCCAGGAACCCACATCCTGCCACCCCGTCATGGAAGCATAACGGTCCAGTGGCGCCTTGTAATCCATCGCCACATAGTCGACCAAACCCCGCTGCAACAGGGAGCGCACCACCTCGGGGCGGGAACCATTGGTATCCAGCTTAATCTGATACCCAAGACTGCGAATGTACTCTGCAAGGGATACAATACCCGCGTGCAAAGTACATTCGCCCCCTGATAATACCACACCATCGACCAAGCCCCGATGACGCTGCAGCCAATTCTCCAGTTTTTCCCACGGCAGCCGCTTCCCGCGACCGAGCGCCATATCAGGGTTGTGGCAATACGGGCAGGCCATATTGCAACCTGTAAACCAGATGATGCCCGCGCTTCGGTCAGGGAAGTCCTGTAGCGTGAACGGAGTCAGCGCCACAATGGGCAATCGCTGCAGCAATACGGTCATGATGGATTCAACTCACCGCCTGGGTAAACAGTGGCAAGTGCGGATTCGACTTCACACTGAAGTGCTGGCGCTGACGATGCTCTCCTTTCTTGCCGTGGTTGAAACTGGATACAGGCCGATGGTATCCCATCACCCTCGTCCATACCTGGGTTTCACGGTCACACTGCGGACAGCGGGGCTGCTCCCCATTGAGATAGCCATGCTCTTCACAAACGCTGAACACGGGAGTGACTGTCAGGTAGGGCAAACGGAATTTCTCCAGGGCTGTCCGCACAAAGCGCTTGCAGGAACGGCCATTGTCGAGTCTCTCATCCATATACAGGTGCAGCACCGTACCCCCCGTATATTTGCACTGCAACACGTCCTGACATTCCAGCGCATAGAACGGATCGTCCGTGAAATCCACTGGCAACTGACTGCTGTTGGTGTAGTAGATATTCTCGCCAGTACCCGCCTGGATAATTCCCACGTAACGCTTGCAATCCTCTTTGGCAAAACGATATGTAGTGCCTTCCGCAGGAGTCGCCTCCAGATTATAGAGGTTTCCCGTTTCTTCCTGGAACAGCTTGAGCTTGTCGCGAATCATATCCAACAGCTCCACACAGAATTCGTGTCCCTGCGGATCCGTAATGTTGAATTGATCGCTGGAGAAGTTGCGGATCATCTCATTCATCCCGTTCACCCCAATGGTGCTGAAGTGATTGCGGAAACCGTGCAGATAACGTCTCGTATAAGGAAACAGACCTCGATCGAACAACGATTGAACAAACACGCGCTTCTTTTCCAGAGACGACTTTGCCAGTTCCATCAAGCGCAGTGTCTCCTGCTTCAAGCCTTCCCAGTCACCGCGATAACGATAGCCGAGACGCGCCATATTGAGTGTCACCACGCCTATCGACCCTGTCATTTCCGCAGAACCAAACAGGCCATTGCCGCGCTTGAGCAATTCGCGTAAATCGAGTTGCAGACGGCAGCACATACTGCGGACGGCATCAGGCTGATATGCGTCAGGATTCGGAACGCGGTTCCCCTCCTCGTCCACCAGCCACTGGCTGCCGAGAAAGTTCTGGAAGTAAGAACTGCCCACTTTCGCCGTATTCTCAAACAAGGCTTCGGCTGCCGGGGAATCCCAGTCAAAGTCTTCCGTAATATTGACCGTGGGGATCGGAAACGTAAACGGCTGTTCCATACTGTCGCCCTCGGTCATAATTTGGTAATAGGCGACATCAATCATCTCCATTTCCTTCTGGAAGTGGCGATAGCGCAGATCCATCAGGCTCTCCACGCCGCGCTCCCGCGCAAGCGCTTCCAGCTTCTCATCCCGTACATTTTCAAACAGATGCCGATAGTTGCGCGTTGGCGGACGGTCTGCCAGATCCTTTGGTGGAGTGAAATCCAACGTAATATTCGTAAACGGACTCTGTCCCCAACGCGCCGGAACATTCAAGTTGTACACAAATCGGCGAACTGCCTTTTTGGTCTCGTGGAAATTTAATTGATCCTTGAACAACAACGGCGCCAGATAGGTGTCAAAGGAACTGAATGCCTGCGCTCCCGCCCATTCCGATTGCAGGATGCCAAGGAAGTTGGCCATCTGCCCCAGCGCCTCATTAAAGTGATTGGCAGGACGGCTGGACACACGACCGCTCACACCATTAAATCCCTCGTCCAACAGCACCCGCAGGCTCCATCCCGCACAGTAGCCCGACAAGCTGTCCAGATCGTGAATATGCAGGTCGGCGTTGCGATGGGCATCACCTTCCTCCTCGCTGTAAACCTGATCCAGCCAATAATTGGCAATCAGTTTTCCCGCTGTCTGATTGACCAACCCCGCATGACTGTATCCGACATTGGCGTTCGCATTGATCCGCCAGTCCGCTTTGCTGATGTACTCTTCAATCGTCTGCCGCGTACTCACATGGGTATCCCGATCACTGGCAGCCCTCCTCCCCTCATCCTTGCTCCAGAAGGCCTTCAGCACTTCCACCATGCCTGCTCGACACAACTCCTGTTCCATAATGCGGTCCACCTGGACAAAATCCGTCTCGGGCCGCTCCGACAGACGTTCCGCGATACGGGTAAAGAGTT
>CAZYDZ010000037.1:0-7083 GCA_964646535.1 uncultured Opitutaceae bacterium | reverse complement strand
GAACGCCGCTTTCCTTGAAAGCCTCCTCCAGACGCTTGCGTGACCGGGGAGGAATCTGGAAGACACTGACTGCTGCAACGCCTTCCGCACAGAGAGTAGATGAATGATTCATAATTACTACATATTGTGTTTTTTAATAAACAGAAACACAATATATGGTGATTTTGACACAAATTCATTGATCTAAATCAAGGAACCAGATTTTCTACTAATCCGATGTCCTGCAGAAGCAGGGTAAATCTTTCTATCGAACCACGATGTCACCGAGCCACTAAAAGCGCCCTAAACAGTTTTGGAATACTGGTTTTTGCCAGACTGCAGATAGGCATCAAAATGCAACGCCACATTACGCAGCAGGTAGCGCCCTGCGTTTGTCACCTGAAGACGTCGTGAGTGCAGCTCCACCAGGCCGTCCTCGCACATCTGTTCAAGGGATTCCAATTCGCTTTTGAAATAAATGGGAACATCCACCTGATGCTCGACACGGAATCGGTCGTAGTCTACCTGCAGATGACACATCAACTCCATAATCATCGCCCTGCGAATACGATCGTCAATACCCAGCCTGTATCCGCCTGACAACGGCAGCTTTCCCTGATCCAGAGCATGGTAGTAGGCGTTCAGATCCTTCTCATTTTTATGGTAAGTATCGGAGGACTGAGAAATACCAGACATACCGAGAGCCAGAATATCCATATCTCCTCCGGTACTATAGCCCTGAAAGTTGCGCCTCAGCTCTCCCCGTTGTTGAGCCTGTGTCAGCGAGTCATCAGGAAGAGCAAAGTGATCCATCCCGATATACTTGTAACCAGCCTGCAAAATCATCTGGTTCGCTTCCTCAAGAATGGTCAATCGCAACTCTTCGCCAGGCAATATGTCACGTCGCTCAAAAATCTTCTGCGACGGACGCATCCAGGGAATATGAGCATATCCAAATAAAGCAATCCGTTCAGGATGCAGCCTGACAATATCCTCAATGGTCTCGGCAAAGCTTTCGACCGTCTGCAGGGGCAGTCCATAAATCAAGTCCACATTAATGGAGCTGAAACCATGATCGCGCAACCACTCTACCGCCTGCCAGGTCTGTTCCCTGGGTTGAACCCGATGCACAGCCTGCTGTACCGCAGGATTGTGATCCTGAACCCCCAGCGATGCCCGATTGAAGCCAATCTGCCGCAGCACCTCCACCTGCCCCTGCTGCAGCCTCCTGGGGTCAATCTCCACACCAAATTCAGCATCGGAATCAGGCTTCAGCCTTGCCAATATCATCTCACCCAGCCGCTGCAACTGGCGCTCACTGAGAAACGTGGGCGTGCCTCCGCCTAAATGCAGTTGGCGCAACGGTCTGTCGACAGGCAGGATTTTCACCCATAAATCCAGTTCTCTCTCCAGATAATCCAGATATCGGTCTGCAACCGCCTTTTCCCTGGTAATGACTTTCGTGCATCCACAAAACCAGCACAAAGACTCGCAAAACGGCAAATGCACATAAAGGGAAAGCGGTTTGTGGGATGCGGCTGGATCCCACCAAGGAGCCAGCAAATCCTCCATCGGCAACCCGTTATTGAAATGTAATGCCGTCGGATATGAAGTATAGCGCGGCCCCGGCCGACTGTATTTGCGAACCAGATCCGAACGAAAAGCAGCTAAGGAGACCGCAGGACTCATCATAAATCAAGCAGTTGAAAGTAACTGCACGGGGATTCGCGTGACTGTCACCATATAGTCGTCAGGCCCGCGGATTTCCGTTCCGCACATCAAGGATTCTCCACCCATAGCATGCAACTGACGCAGAATGTGTGAGGGATCGTGGTCAGTCTCAAAGGAAAAGGTAATTCCTTCTCCCAGCATGTTCCAGGTTTTTATCACGAGCTGATGACGTACGGAACATGGTATCTCCTCCTGTTTGAGATTCAGATGTATGATCGGTTTCATGTGTATTGCGGGTTAGAAATATATTATCAGTTTCAACTGGAAACGCTGTTGATCCATATCAAGGGTATGTGACTAATTTCAGAATCGGTCTAACCTTGTTTCACGCTCTCACACTATCCGCTCAAAGGCGCATTCTCAAGCGGTTCTGCCTGCATTCGGACGTTTATCAACAGCACTACTGTAGCGCTGAAGCCACACTGTTTGCGCACCAGGGACAGGGTGGACTTTGTGGACACCCGAAAAGACTCTCGCGAGACACACCTGCTTTTGCTAGACGCCAGATAGCCCCCACCCTGTCCACCCTTTAAATTCAGCATCCTGCGGACTGCTCCTGTTTGGCTGCCGAAACAGCTTGTCTCCGCATGTGGATCCGATATGCTGAACAGCTTTATCATCCATTTCAATGGCCTACCAATTTAGCAAATCGAAAGAGATGTATGAACGCGCCACCCGCTCCATCGCTGGAGGGGTGAACAGTGGAATCCGCAAGCTGGAGCAGCCTGTGCCACTTTTCTTCACCCACGGCAGTGGTTCCCGCCTGTTCGACGTGGATGGTAATGAGTACATTGACTACCAGATCGGCCAGGGCGCCATTCTTTACGGACACGCACCTGAGGGACTCGCCCATGCCTTGGCTGAACAGGCCAAAAAGGGAACCCACTGGGCCGCACAATGCGAACTGGAATACGAGGTTGCCGAGCGTCTTCAGGCGATGATTCCCAGCGCAGAACTGGTGCGCTTTAACAATTCGGCCACAGAAGTTGTCGGCGCAGCATTCCGTATTGCGCGCGCCCATACGGGAAAACCGTTGATTCTCCGCTTTGAGGGCCATTACCACGGCTGGGGCGATGAAGGTCTGGTCGGTTTTGCCAACCCGCCGGCAAACTGGGGCCCGCGCGAGGATCCGGCGCGGCTTCATCCGAGCAAGGGTGTCATTCCTGAAGTGCTTGAACATTTTGTTGTCGCCCAGTGGGACGATCCTGACACAGTGCGTCATCAGGTCGAGAAACACAAAGGACAAATCGCCGCCATTGTGTTTGAACCGTGCCTCTGCAACACAAGCTGTATCGAGCCCAATCTGGAAGTCATCAAGACCATCCGTGAATTGTGCGACCAGGAAGGCATGCTGATGATTGCCGACGAAACCATCACAGGATTTCGCTTTGGTGCAGGCGGCGCACAAAAATATTATGACTTTGATCCGGACCTAACGATTCTGGGCAAAGCAGTCGGCGGTGGAACACCGTTTGCGGCTCTGGCCGGAAAAAAGAGCGCGTTTGCCAAAGTCCTTTCAGGCGAGGTGGTACACGCAGGCACTCTCAATGCCAACCCGCTCTGCCTGGCTGGCAGTAAGTGGAGCCTGGACTTCGTTCTATCCAAGGGTGACAGCCATCCAAAGGAAGTCATTCGCCTGGGGAAACGCCTGATGGACGGCCTCCGCGACCTCGCAGACCAACATGCGATTCCCCTCCGCCCACAAGGCCCCGGACTGGCATTCCACACGACCATGTTGAAAGCCGGGGCACCTGAGGGGCGTATCACCAACTACCGCAGCTATGCAGAACGGCATGACGCCCCGCGCTGGGGACACCTGCGCCGCTGCCTGCTCGAGGAAGGCGTACGCTCCATTGAGCGCGGCCTCTGGTTCGTGAGCATGGTCCACACAGACATGGATATCGATGAGACACTGGAGCGCGCCAAGACCGCATTCGCGCGTCACGCAGCCGAATTCCAGCCGGCCTGATATTCTGTATCCGTAAAACAAATACCTGCTTTACTTTCCGAACTGCAACTTGTTCATTATGTCCAGGCGCATTCTATTTGGTGGCATTTTTCACGAAACGCACACGTTCCTTGACGAAATAACCGGATTGGATCAGTTCACCATTTCTCTTGGCGAACAGGTTCACCAGTCGCGCGGCGACGGCTCCGTTGTCGATGGTTTTCTGCATGTTGCCGAAGAGCAGAACTGGCAGGTATTGCCGACTCTGAATCTTCGCGCCACGCCAAGCGGCATGGTGAAAGACGAGGTGCTCGACTTCTTCTGGAAAGAATTCGAATCCCGTGCCAGGGTGTTTATCCAGGAAGGTTTCGTTGACGGCATCTACCTGGTATTGCACGGTGCGATGACCTGCGAATCCTATCCTGACCTGGAAGGAGAATTGCTGCGGCGAATCCGCTCCATCAAGGGATTGGAAAATCTTCCTCTGTTTGGAGTATTCGATCTGCACGCCAACTTTTCCCCATTGATGGCACAACACGCCAACGGGCTGATCACCTATCGTGAAAACCCACATATTGACGGCCATGAGTCAGCCAGACGCGCGGCCCGCCATCTGGCCCACACATTGCAATCCAAGACGGTTGCCAGAATGTACTATTCGCACGCGGGCATTGTCTGGCCACCCACGGGGACAGGAACGGCTGAGACACCCATGCGGGATTTGGAGCAGATGGCCCGCCAATTCGAAGAACAATATCCTGCTGTCCGTGAGGTCAACATTGTCGCTGGTTTTTCCTTTGCCGACACTCCCGATACGGGAGTCTCTTTTCAGGTCATCAGCGAAGGCTCTGCCGAGGAAGCACAACAGATACTGGAGGCTCTCCAGGCGAAAGCCTGGGCATTGCGCGATGCAGGATTGAGAAACGATCCTCCCGTCGATGAAGCCATTTCCCAATTGTTGCCAGTCCATGCAGGTCCTGTCGTTCTGGTCGAACCTTCTGACAATATCGGCGGCGGAGCTCCTGGTGACTGCACGGGTATTCTCCGCGCATTCCTGAAATACGATCTGGAAAATGCAGGGGTCGTCATTAACGATCCCGATGCGGTACAGGCATTAAAGACGCTCTCTCCAGGGGAATCCATCACTCTCTCAATCGGCGGCAAGGGCAGCAGCCTTGACGCAGGCCCTGTTACCCTGAAGGTGATTCTGGTTTCCCTCAGTGACGGCCGTTTCAAATTGGAGGATCGCCAGAGCCACTTGGCAACCATGTGCGGTGAAAACATCGATATGGGACCCACGGCCGTGGTGCAACACCGAGGCATCACGCTGCTGCTGACAACCCGGAAAACCGCCCCTTTTGACCTCGGGCAATGGCGCAGTCAGGGAATCAATCCCGAAGATCTGACCTGGATTGGAGTGAAGGCTGCCGTAGCCCATCGCCGCGCCTACGATAAAATTGCCAAGCAACAAATCTGGGTGAATACCCCGGGACCATGCGGCAACAACGTGACACTTTTCCCTTTCCGGAAATTGCGTCGTCCGGTCTATCCGTTGGATCAATAACAGAAGATATTTCACCCACTTCGTGCCATTTGTTCGATACGATCGAATATTTTGCATCGAATCGGTAAAACGGTCTATCTACACCACCATAAACGCCTCTTCCTGTTTGCGCAGGGTGCGACAGCGCCAGATAAACCGCAGGGCCATGGCGATGGCATTGGTCACCACAGCAACCGCCAATGCAGCCCAGACTCCTTGCGGGCCCCATTGCAGGTGAAAGGCAAACCACCAGGCGAAGGGCAAGGCCAATCCCCAGTAACCTGCAATACTGATCCACATCGGCACCCGCACATCCGACAGACCGCGCAGGCAACTGGATGAAATGACCAGCAGGCCATCGGCCAACTGGAACAGAATGGCAATTCCAAACAGCGCCACCACCAGTTGAATCACTTCCGGATCCTCAATGAACCAACTGGCCACCCACTCTCCCTGCCACCAAAGAAAGGTGGCACTGCACGCCATGAACATCACACCGGGTATGATTCCAGACAAGCCGAGCGGAAACAGGGATCGGTACTGACCAGCTCCATAAGCTTTGCCTATACGGATCGTGGAGGCCACTCCCAATCCGAGCGGAATCATGAACACTACCGAAATCACCGTCAGGGCAACTTGATGCGCGGCCATCGCCACGGTACCAAACCATCCCATCATGACGCCAAATCCGGCAAATACGCTCACTTCGGCCAACAGATGCATCGCAGCCGGAACACCGAGCCGAAGATAGATCCAGCTCTCTTGCATACGAATTCTCAACATCCCCCAGCGCGGCAGATAATCGCGGTAAAAACGGATCCTGTACAAACAAACAACAAACAGCGCCAAGGTCAGCAGACGCGCCAACATGGTGGCAATTCCTGCGCCCAACAGCTCCAGCCGCGGAAAGCCGAACATGCCGTATATCAGCAGGAAATTCAGGATGATGTTCAATACCACACCCACCAGCACAATAGCCAGCGGGGTCCACGGGCGCTCAAAAGCCTCCATGAAATTCTTCAAGACCAGGGTCAACAAACCAGGTATCAGGGACGCATTGATCAACAACAAATAAACTGGCACTTGCTCCACCACTTCCTGCGGTTGTCTCAATAGCTCCAAGTACGGAAGCAACAGCCAGGTGGCCAATAAAATCACCACCCCCAGAATCACCGACAACACCATGCCATGCCACAACGATTGCGGAATCATACCAAGCAACTTCGCCCCACGAAGCTGAGAGATACGCACGGATACGGCAGTCAAAAAGCCAATCCCACACACGAAGAAAATCATGCTGATACTGTTGGCAAACGTTACCGTCGCCAAAGCCACCACACCGAGATGGCCGATCATGATCGTGTCCGTCACCCCAATCAGCATCTGACTCAGATTGCCGACCATCAAGGGTAGCGCCAGCACCAAGGTCCCCCTGGCCTCCTTCCACCACGACAATACCAGATATGCTGTCTGCGCCCGCTCGTTCACCCGCCTACTTTGTCACAAGCGGATTCCCGCGGAAAGCTTTTTAGAATAAACTACGACACCTACAGGGCCAGTAATTCACGAATCGCAATCTTTACCTCTTCGTATTTCTGCTCCTCGAACATACCGTACTTTCGAGTCAATTTGTGTCTGTCCAAGCTGGCCAGCCCCTGAACATTTACAGCGAAAACTTTAGGCAACCATCTTGGACGCCCGAGATATACCTCGCCTCTCATTTGTCGAATCTGAGAGGTCAATGGCGCAACCACAGCAAGCGCTCTGGCATCGTCAAAATCAGGGTAATACAACACCAATACAGGACGACCTTTTCCGACCACCCCTAGATCCGCAAACCAGACCTCCCCCCTCTGTGGACTAATACTCACCTAATACCTGA
>CAZYDZ010000036.1:0-14428 GCA_964646535.1 uncultured Opitutaceae bacterium | reverse complement strand
CTTTTTCGTAATCAACATGGATTGATTGAAGTCGCGCAGTACAGTCGCGTTATAACTCAGGCGTTTCAGCAGATCGTTGTTGCGTGTGCCGTTTACGAGATGGTGTTCCCGGGCTAATGTACGCGCATGTTGCGTTAACTGCTCCATGCCAAACAACTCTCCTCTTAGAGGTTGTTCTTCCGGCTTGCTTGTATGTCGCCCAATTGGGATACGAAAGTTCAATGGATGGAGCATATTTTATTTTCGGCAATATGCACTATATGTGGGCTTATTGCCTTTCAGAGACCCGTTGGCGTTGGATGGCGAAAGCCACATCCGGCACAATAGTAAGTACCACGCCGTTACCCGTTAAATGGAAGAATACCAGTAGCTGCGGCGTGGGGCAATGTAATAGTGCATTGCCTGAAGTAAGGGAATATCCTTACTTGTTCAAAATCGCCGCACAGGTGTGGATATCCTGTTGGTGCGCCTGGATGCGGGGAGTGATGGGCAGATCACTGGGAGTCCCCAACGTATAAGAAAGCAGAGGACGTTGTTTGCAGGTGAAGATGGACGAAATACCCGCGTGTAACCAATCGAAATGCTCTTCTCGATAGCTCTTGGGGCTCCGGGTCCGCTACAAGCAAGAATCTGTAGAGATTCAATCATGGTGGTCAGTCCTGAATGGCGCTAGTTTAAGGCCATGATCGCCGGTTTCTATGGGTAGGGCGCGACATATCGGGAGCGCCGTCTTGAGTGGGAGGCGAGGCGCCAATATCCGTTTCGGTGCACTGTAGGAGCGGCTTTATGCCGCGACCAAGTTAGCATGATCTCGGGTCGCGGCGTAAAGCCGCTCCTACAAGGGGAAACAGCGATGACCTCACTAAACTAGCGCCATTCGGGTCAGTCCTAATTTTTCAGGCTGATGACTCTTCCTTTAGCGGTGCCTCTCAGGATTCGTCGGGGTCTTCAGGCGACCGCTTTCGCGCGTCTTTTCCTGATAACCAGAGTGCCTCCCAGTAATGCCAGTGTCGTGAAACCGGCATAGGTTGAAGGTTCTGGAACGTTCACGGGAACAGTAAGAATGGTAAGTGTGGCGGGAAGAAACAGACCGTCTGCATCTTTGGCACCGTCGGTTGAATAGGTATGGAAGCTGCTGTTGTCCATCCCCCATAAAAAGGAATCTGTGGAAGTGCCGGCAAGGAAAACATCATCCTGAGAGTCTGTTGTGATGGTGAAAGTATAGATCAATTCATACACATTGTCTCCCCACTGATTCATCAACGTATAACTGGTAGACCGGTCAAGAGTTTGGGAGGTTACACCGTTTTGGCTTCCCCCTGACATCCCGAGTGATGGAATTACGTTTCCGTTCAAATTGGCGGTCAACGCACTCAGCGTTACATGGTTTCCTGTTACATTACTCCCGCTTTCGCTAATTCTGAACATCCCGTGGAAATTCGGATCGAACTGGATGGAGTACTCCAACTCCTCTGCGGCAGAAACGGTGTAGGTGGCTTTGATGTTCACCGTTTGTGTGATGTATCCGTTATACGATTTGGAGGAGACATACCCGTAGGCACGTCCACCAACAGTTACGGAAAGACCTACTTCATCATTAATTGTCAGACTGGCTGCGCTCGTCAGTGCGACTGCACTGCCGGATGCCTCCTCGCTGTGGTTGTCATTATTCGTCGTCGAATTGGTCATGAAGATACCAAGCTCCAGGGCATGCATGGAACCAGCGATTATCAGTGTAAGAATGATGAATATGCTTCTGTACATACGATTTAAGATGGGCCGTTCTATAAGTTATGCTTTGAGTTCACTTTTTATGAACTACTTCAAAGCCTATGTGGCCGTGCCAAATGGTATCAAGGCCGCCATATTATAAAATCATTCGAAAAATATTGATTTTGAACGAAACGATATAGGTTTTGGCTTAACTCTTGCGTCGAATCGTCCTGCATAGCATAAATCGGCCAGATTCCTGTGGATGAAAACACGAAACGAAACCGTACCGATATCTTACTTGTCTGCTCCCGAGGGATCCGCACCTTACTTTTCGAGGATTATCACACGGGAAACACCGTTACCTTCCGAATCCGTGCGTCTTGGCGTACTGCAGGTGGCCCATTACTGTTGCCTGAAGGTGAGTTCGTCCCAAGGCATACTACGTATTACAGTTGGATCGGCTGGGTGGTACGTGGACAGTTTAGCCTGCACAGTTACAATAGTAAAAGGTCTGCTACAGCGGGCTGCAGTATGGTGGGTGGACCCGGGGAAACCGTTTCCGCTCGCTGTGATCTCGATCAGTCTGAGGTCTATGTATTGCTGATGGATGGACTGGATTGCTCGCGCCTGTTAAAAGAAACCAAGCTTTGGCCAGCGACATTTCCGTATAAAAGCGATCCTGCCAGATGGCTCGAAATCATTGCAGAACGAATATCTGTTCCCGCAGAACAGTCACGTGCAGCCTCCTGTGGACATTCGCTCTTTGTAACACTAAGAAATGATGTCGAACAGCTTACTTCGGACCCGCTTATTCTTTCCATTTGTCAGTATATTCAGGAAAACTGGAATAACCCATCGTTAAATGTGGAATCTATTCTGGATCGTTTTTCTGTGGCACGCTCTACGCTTGCCCCACGCTTCAGAGGTATTACAGGTATGTCTATTCTGAATTATCTGATGGATATCCGAGGGCGTCATGTGGAGCAGATGCTTTCTGACACTCGGGCTACCGTACAGCAGGTCGCCTATGAAACCGGATTTTCGGATCCATCCTACTTTACCACATGGTTCAGAAAGCGTATGGGATGTTCTCCGTTGCAATTCCGTCGTCGCCATAATCCAAATTGGCCAGATGTGTTATGATTTTTAAGGAGTGGCTGTCTGTTAGCAACACCCTGTTCAGCGTATTCGGCTACCCGCTTAGTCTGCTGGAAATCTTGTCGGTGGTGCTTTCGTTCTGGGGATATTTTGAGATCATTCGCGGGCGTACCCGGGGACTGGTTATCGGCATCGTCTCGACTTTGCTCATGGCCGTGTTGTTCAAGCAGATCAAGCTCTACTCGGATATGCTTTTGATGCTCTACTACTGTGGAGCTTCGTTTGTAGCCATCTATATCTGGCATCGAAGTGCGTCAGCATCAGAGAGCACGCGTATGAACGTCACCCGATTAAATACGGTAGCGAGATTGCAGTGTGTCGTCTTACTTGTTGTTCTAACCCTTGTATTTCGGTTGTTCAGTGGCAACCTGCATCATCTGTTTCCAACATGGTTTCGAGATGCGGCGGTTTATCCATGGCTGGATGCCTTCACCACCTCCCTTTGCATCATTGGGTCGATTCTGCTTATCAGGAAAAAACTCGAATGCATGCTCGTCTGGACGATGGCAAACCTGATTAGTATGGCACTCTATTTCAAGCTCGGGGTACTGTTTTTGGCGATGCTTTATATCCTGTATACCGCAATGGATGTAGCCGGCCTGATTCTTTGGTCTCGGTTGGCAGAGCAGGATAGTAAACCTTGCTGAGAAGGAAGAGCGCTTCCCGATGGTTACAATTCTGCGGTTAGGCGATTCGTCGTGGGATTTACTTCACCCTGGGGAGGTTGTTGCCAATAAGTCTTGCGGTAGTGCAAGGGAGTGCATCCTTGTCTCTTTTTAAACTGTCGACAGAAGTTAGAGATATTGGGATAGCCGCAGCCAACTGCGATTTCCTTCACACTGCGCCCTGAATCACTCAACCACCTGCAGGCTGTTCTGTGGCGGGTTTGTTGTAGGAACTGAATGGGGGGAATGCCATATGTGGTTCGGAACAACATGGAGAAATATTGTGGAGTGATGTGGAACAATGCAGCAAGAGTCTCCATGCTTAACGGGTGCGATAAATGATTCTCCATGTACACGGTGGCGCGGTGTACCAGCCCCACTGATTGTCCGCTGGAGAAAGGGAGCGCGTAAGTATTGGAGTCTTTCTCATGTAGAATTCGTGTAATCAGCACCATGAGCTCTCTTAGGCATAGTTCAATGCGGAGCTCTCGGCCAAACGCATGGCTTTGCTGTTCGTCGTGTAAGGTCATGAAGAGTCGGCGGATTTCCGGGCTCCATTGTCCGGATGATAACGTGATAACGGGCAGTTGGGTAAGCCCTTTCGATAATGAGAAGGAAACCCATCCGATTCGGGGGGAATTTGTAGCAGGGATCACTTCCTTGTGCTTACAGCCGGGGGGTAGCAAAATAATATCATTCTCATTCAGGCAATAACTTCCTTCCGAGGTTTTCCAGGTGCACTGCCCCTGCAGTACCATGCCGATTTCGAAATAGGCATGCGCATGCATGACCTGCCATGCGGTTTCTGGGGTTATTGGAGAGGTGCTGATCGAGGCCCCTTTGAGGGAGGGCTTTTTCCTGCTGATCTGCATCCAATTCATGGGGTGTGATGGTTAAGAATAAGCTCGGAGTATGATATAAATATTAAAAAAAGTCAATTTTTTGACAAAAAGGAATATCCTTGGCCCTAGCGCCTCTTATGGGAAGAACTATAATAAAATCATTATTAGTTCTTCGACGTTCATTTATAAGCCCGTTACAATATGAGCACACTCCATCCTTTGATTTCGCGCGCATTGAAACCCGCATTGTGTCTGCTTTTAGGCATGTCTCCCTTGTTTTCTCAGACCACCCATACCTGGACGGGAACTCTTAATTATAATTGGAATGCGACAGCAAACTGGGATACGGGTAGTATCCCGCTACAGGGGGATTACCTGATCTTTACCGGGGACAATAATTACGATCTGGATGGAGGATTATGGAACGATATTCCTCTGTCCGGGGATCCTGCCGGACTTCATCCGATCCGTTTGCGTCGAATCACGTTCGATGAAAACGCCAGCGCCTTTACCTTGGGTGGAGAAACATTGCGTGTGGGTGGTTGGATCTACAATGACAGTGACCACGTACAGACGATCAGTGTGGACGAATTGCAGATTGTTAATGGAGGTGGTGTGATTCCGAACAGTCAGAGTGGCACTGCTGAGGGGTTGGTTGTCGATGTGGGGTGGGCTGGAATGGTCATTCATTCCAATATTACCACTTCCAATACCGGATGGAATTTCGTTAAGGACGGATCAGGCGTCCTGACCCTGACAGGAAACAACGTGACTTATGGTACGATCGTGAATGAGGGCGGACTCATTCAGGATGGGGGCAGTCTGGGTGTGGGGGCCAACTCTCGTCTGGTGTTGGGGAGTGGCTGGACGATGGGGACTCCCGATGAGTTTGCTTCGGCTTATGTGGAATACACGGGAGGGGCAACAGGATCTTTTGTGAATATTATCGCGCGTCGGTTTTCAGGTACCAATGTCGTGAGGGTTGACGGTGGATCTACGGTTACCGTGAGTGGTTTGCTTGTCAATGCAGGGAATACCTTTCCTTCACCTGCGTTTTCGAGTTATACAACGGATGGACAGTCGATTCTGTTATTTGATCTGACTGGCGGTGGAGAGGTTGTCCTGAATCAGGCAGGCTATGGCGAATTGGGTATGCTTGGGCAGCATGTGCACTATGTGCTGGTGCAGGAATCTACTGTGGACGGTGCAAAAACCGGGTTCGGCTATGTCGATACGGGCAATGGGAATCGTCTTACGCGAGCAACAGATTACCTGACAGCGCTGCCTGAAGACCCAAATAGAACGATGAATGGTAACGTCAATTATGTCACCTCTGGGCACGCGGTTTCCGGGGAGGTCAATTTCGGTCGTATTGTGGGAAATACGCTGACGATCCGTCCGAATAGCAATCCGCTGGATAGCACCGGGTCGTTGACATCCTGGAATGGTAGCAATCATGCCAACGGTGCGTTACGCATTACATCCCTACTGATGGAAGAGGGGACGGGGGACTATGAAATTCGTGCCAGATGGGAGCCATTGCCTGCTATTCAGCGGAATACCGCTTATATTTATCAGTACAGTACGGATGGCACGCTGTATTTCATGCGTGGGTTTGCCATGAGTGGGAACACCAATGTACGCATCGTGAAAACGGGACCTGGTACCGTGGTCTACCACAAGGATGGCGTCAATTCCGTACACCAGACGCTTACAGATATTCAGGGAGGACGGTTTGTGCTGGATGGCTACCATGGTTCAGTAGAGTATTTCTACGTCAGGTGAGAAGGCAGCATCCTCAGTGGCGAGGGTGGTATTGGTGGGGCCGTTGTGTCGGGGAATCCACGCTATTCTTTCGTGCAGATATTTGATGGGGGAACCATCGAGGCAGATAATCACGAAAAGAAGGCTCTGGATATCACCGGAAGCCTGACAATTGCAACCGATGGCACTCTTCGTAAGGCCTTGCATGAGAATCCGACATTTGATGCCTTGCATGTACGCAGTACGGCCACCGATGCAGTGGTGAATCTGGCGGGTAATTTGGAGCTGTCGTTACATTATGCTCCAACTCTTTACGACTGGATTGTCCTGTTGAGTACGGACGGAAACATTACTGGTTCCTTTGAGACCGTTAATGGCGTTTCCTTGTTCGGTGAAGATAACGACTTTTTCATCCTAACCTACAGTTCGGAATCGTATTTATTTCAGATATCCTATGATTATGACTTGGGTGGCGGAGAGACCGCCGTGGCATTGCAATACGCAGCCATCCCTGAGCCGCAGACCGTCGCCTTTCTTGCGGGTGCAATGGGGCTGATGCTGGTGTTTCTGCGCCGCCGTCGTGCATAAGTCCATCCATCAAATCACCGTCTGCATCGTTGGGAATCTTCATAATTGCTAATGTAAAAGGTTCAGTTTCGACTCCTGTTGTGCCCTTTGTGTCCTCGTGCCCTGGTGGTGAAAACTTATTACTCAATGGGTTTGTCGTCAGGTATTTCCTGTTGTTGAAGAAAATCCGTGAGCGGTACGGCATGAACTTGTGGAGAAAGAGGAAATCGTTCTCCCTGGGGAATGAGGTAAGTGCCAAGGCTTGCCGAGAGGGTGGTCATGCTTTCAAGAAAAGCAGGGGTGAGTTTCGGGGAGAGGGTGCGTTTGATCTCAACGGCATGAATACGTCCGTCGGGGTATTCCAATACCAGATCGACTTCGGCACCGGCGTGGGTGCGATAGTAACTGGCGGTAACCCCTTGTGGTAATCGGTTGAGGATTTGTTCGATGCAATAGGCCTCCCATGAATGCCCGCAGATCGGATGCCCGAGAACTTGTTCCAGGCTTCCCAGCCCTAGCAGGCTGTGCAACAGGCCACTGTCCCGCCAAAACACTTTGGCTGATTTAACCAGGCGCTTACCGGTATTGCGGCTCCATGCGGGTAAGATGCGAACAAGGTAGAGTCCTTCCAGCAAATCGAGATAGTTCCTCACCGTTTTGCCGTCGAGAGCCAGCGCGTTACCCAATTGACTGAAATTCAACGCCGTCGCTTGTTGATGGGCCAGCATGGTACAGAAACGACGTAGTTGCAGGGGACTGGCGGCAATTCCTTGTTGCGGCAAATAACGCTCTACATAGCTGGTGATGAAATCATTGCACCATTGCATGGCGACGGTGTCATTATCGGCCAGATAACTGTCCGGGTAGCCTCCGCGAAACCAGTGTGCGGAAATAGTTTGAGGGCGGTTGCCGAGTTCGCCTAATTGAAAAGGGGGCAGTTCCAGATAACTGATACGCCCTGCCAGTGTCTCGGAACTCTGCTGCAAGAGATCGGGTGATGCGGATCCCAGAATCAAAAATTGACCGGTTTTTTCACCGTTCCTTCGTCGCTCATCCACCAACGAGCGTAGAACAGGAAATAAATTAGGAATCCACTGAATTTCATCCAAAATTACGAGCTGGCCCGAATACGGTGAGAGATAGAGCTCAGGGTCGGTCAATTTCGCTACGTCCGAGGGGCGTTCCAAATCCAGGTAATGATAAGGTTTATCGATCTCCAGCGAACGGGCCAGGGTGGTTTTGCCCACTTGTCGTGAACCTAATAACGCCACGACAGAGACTTGCTTGAGTCGTTGAAGTACCAGGGACTTATAGCGACGTTCGATCATTTTACATTGAAAATACGGAATAAATTCCTGATTTTCAATGTAAAATGATGTTTCCTTCCAAAAAAGCTCAGACTGATTCCCTATTATCGGTCGGTAGATTGATCTGCCGAAGATTCCAAGCGATCCGAATTGCGAACCATTTCAAACAGATAATCGTGAAACAGCATGAAGTTTGATGCTTGATCAAAGTGCGCTTGGGTTTCCTGAGGATTTTGGAAGATAAAAAACCGGTATAGACTGGGCGTGCCATACTCCACCGAATACGTTGCGCTGGTTGAGATTTTTTTCTGCCGCACCCATTCCCTGAGACCGGGAACTTTTTCGTCGGTCGGTAAATCCACGAATCGAGTCTTTTGCAGAATTTGCTCGAATTGGTCCCATCCCGCTTGTGGAACTAAAGCGAACGAGCGTGGATTCTCGATCTTCTCGTAGTATTTCCATTCATCATAATGTATGAGGTAATCGTAAAATCGACCGCTCCATGTAGATCCGTCATAAGTGAATTCAGCGAGGAATCCTCTCTGTCGTCGTGGATGATAAGAGAATGTTCCCCATACTCTCAGTACTTTATCGATGTTCGATATTTCGGGTTGTACGATTTCAAGCTGTTCCTCCCTTTGTTTCGCCCAGGTGTAGTACACGAATGGCCTGTCAGATCCATCCCCTTGTATCTTGTCGTATCGTGCGATGTCGAGGGTCTTATTTGTTTCCGGGATGCTACGGTGATTGAAACTAGTGCGGACGGGAGGAGAGATCTCAAGTGTAGAGAAAATGGTTGAACAACCTGTGAATAGGAGCAGGGGATAGACCAAGAGTAGTAATGGGTTCTTCATATATTTCCTAAAAGCTCAATTGTGCCGTTATGGGTAATCAAAAGGCAATCAAAAGGGGGCAGGCTCAGAACCGAGAATTCTCCTATACGACAAAGGGTTACTTAGGTGGGTGTGATTGATTGGATCCCCCTGAGCCGAATCTGGTGGGCCCTGGCCATATCCGATCCGAACAGGACTCACAAACTGGAATACCGGCGCGCGGGCAGCCTGACGGTCGGCTCCGATATTGTGATCGGCCCAATCACACTTGCTCTTGACCCAAACTCCTGTAACGACGCATTATAATGAATGATTCTATACACAAACCCGCATGAAAAACCCATTTTTGGTCGGTAGTTTTTGGCTGACAGCGATTGCTGTCGCGACCACTACCTCCCTTGCCGGATCAAACCAGGAACGTTTGCCTTTGATCCATCTTAAGATTTGGGGCCCTAATATCCATAATCCGACGGGGGAAGAGGAGACTTCAATTATCTTTGAGGACATTCTGAAATGGGTTCTGCCAGATGGAACGTTCAGCCGGACAACCCCACCGGACCATAAGCAATATCCCCTGACCCTGGATCTGAGTCCGGCCACGCTCCAGCAAAAAGACCAATGGGAATACGCGCGGGAACTGCTGGAGGGACGACTGGGCAGACGAATCGGCTTTGATCGCGAGGAAATTCGCCGCGAGGTCGCTGAGCAAGTTAAAAACCTCCCCAACAAACCAGATTCCCCTCTTACTTTGATGCTGAGGATCGAAAGGGTCTCCGAGACCAATCTACCCAAGGGTGAAACTTCTCTTTACTGGTTTTGGTACTTTTATCTGGATTCTGGTTATAAATATTCCGGTGGCTGGTTCGAAAACCGCATGCTGTCTCTCTACCGCAAAGCCAGCCCGAGCCTGTTAAGCTTTAGCCCGCGCTCGTGGTCACTTGAATACGACGATATTCGTAAGGTATTGGAGAAAGCCAACAGGTTTATACCGGAAACCGCGCGGCAATATCGACTCAACGAATTTGCCAAACGTCTGCCTCAAAATGAGACCGAATGGGAAGAATACCGCCGCTTCATGCGGGAAAATGGTCTCAATATGGAAGAGGCAGAACCCGTTTTTTTAGGTCCCCTGATGCAACTCGACTGGGCCCGCCCTCCATCGACTAACGATCTCCTGGAATCCGATAATCTCTTTCGCCGGGCGATACGCAACCAACCGCGCGACAATCCATGGCAACTAAAAGAAGTGCACGCCGATAGTCCCATGAGACTCTTCACGGATCGCGGTCCCTACCACTTTGTCCGCGCTGACGGTTCCACCCTGCCTTCCAACAAAGAGCATCACTTTCCTTTGGCCCTTCCCTTTTACCAGGGCGCGGCGCCCGTCGCCCAGTATGTTCCCACCGGCCGAATGATTCCACTCAGTCCACACGAACAGAAACTTCGCCAACAAAACGGCCTCGGCCCCGCCACCTCCTATCCGGAAAAAAAGCTGCGTTGGTATCTGATCAACGAATCCGGTCAAAAAATCGGGAAGGAGAATTGGCAAGAGATGTATCCTTTTACCGGAGGCGTCGCTCTTGTTCTGCTTGACGATGACACCTATGCCTTTGTTACCCCACAGGGAACACGGACCAGCAAGGACAGTTGGGAATTCTTGACCAGCGCCTATGACGGGGTCGCCTTCGCGGGACGTTATGCCGATGTTGATGTCTCCGTAACCGGCCTTTATGACTTTATAGCCGAACTTGACGATATCCAGGTCAAACTTGTCAATGTTCACGGGCAAGTGCTGGCGAATCCGTCGTTTCAGGCAGTAGCCATGTATCCAGACGGCTACTGGCGCCTGATTCCTTTGGGCGTCGACGACTCCACCACCTCAACAGAACCTACGGAACTCGGCCACATGTGGTGGGACCAATCCATCTCCCATCCTAAATTCCCCGCTCAGTACTACCGGCGGGTTCGGTTTCCAGGGGACCCGGCCAAGGAAGCCAGTACTCTGGCAAAACTCGCCTACGACCTCTATTCGCGTCCACAATATGGCCGCCTCTACTGGCCGGAACGGGTTGAATGGATGTTTGAACGCGCCACCCGCCTCGATCCCAAGAACCCCTATATACAGAAAATGTATGGATGGTCCCTGATTAACCTCGGGTTTGATCTGCAGGCTCTGGCCTTATTCCAGGCAGCGGCTGAATTGGCTGGCGAACTCACAGACGATATCCTCGTCGGCATGGTCATCGTACAATGGCATCTCGGCAACTTGCCCGAAGCGCGCCGTCTGTACCGGGATTTGATCCAACGTGATTCCGACTTTGCCGACTCAACGTGGCTTGAAAACTTGTCCTGGCCTGACCGCGAAACCGCCCCTCTTTTCATCCTGCAAAAAGAAGTCAAACCCTGAATCGCTGGTAGAGCGCAAAAGGTGTCAGGCGGCTGAATGCTGAATCATTTCGCTGGTAGTAGCGAATCCGATTGGCAAGCGACTTGGCTGGTCTGGCATGAAACCGTTCCGATAGCCATTTGTATCCTTCTCCCCATGTCTAACAAGAGATATCCACCGTTCTTCCAGGCACAACCCTCCGTTTTCAGCATTCAGCCGCCTGACACGTTTTACATCCGGAAACAGTACCCCCGTCGGCGATCAGCAGACTGCCCTCGCCGCCACCAAAGTTGCCGATCCAGAGCTCGTCCACGTTCCAGGATTCGGTGGGATTCGGAAAGGGCGTGGGAGAAACATCCCCGATTGCCAACACAATCTGCGCATGCGCAGGCAGTGCAGCCAGTGATACGATTAGAATGCCGAGGAGGGAATAGAGGGAGCGATAGTAGGTGGTTTTCATATATTTCAAGATGGACCCGGTTCTCTCTCTCCGAGCGTTATGGGCTTTAAAAGTAACCAGTGGAGGAATAATACCGGCGCCAGTCAATTTGAGTCGACAGAGAAGGTCAACGCATTTTTATGCTAAGTATTAGCAAAATGAATGCTCTGCGCATCACGTGGGACACCCAATGAGAATCTCACAAAATAGGGAAAAGGCGTCGGGCGGCTGGGCAAATATCCCCAAACACGCAATAGGTGATTGCCTTCTTTTTGACATTGCTCCACTGGTTGAGTGTTGTTGGGTGGATTTTCTGGGGGGGGCTCCGAAGGCCATCCTGTTTGATACGGCTGGCTAAGTTGAGATGAATACTGATCAGGACTTTTCTGTGCGCGAGATTCCCGAGCTGAGCGCTGGGTTCTCCAAGAAAGATTTTACCTTTTTCACCTTGCTGGCAGGGCTTCTACTGCTCGCTGGAGGTATCTTGTTTCTTCGTTCAGAATACAAGATTACTGGTATCGGTATGGTGTATGCGGCGGAAGAGTGGTACGTGTACTCGCCGACAGAGGAACGGCTGGAAAGCATTGCGATAGAAATCGGGCAAGCGGTACAAGAGCAGGATGTCCTGTTTGAGATGGACAATACAGACATTCGGCTGGAGATTCTGCGGCGCGGCGATGAATTGTTCCGTACCCAGGCGGATCTGGACGACCTCCAGTGGGAAATCCGGTTGAACACCATTCGCCCATCGGATCCCCAGATTGTGATGGCGGAAGAGCGTCTGAAGATTCTGGATCAAATTCAACAGATTCAGACTGCGATGACGGATAGTCTGGGGAGTCTTACCGAACAGCGGGCCATCCGCTCTCTTGAACTTTACCGGCAACAGATCGATAACCTGCGAACCCGGCTGGACACGCTGCAAACCCGCTGGGCTCGACAGTGGCAAGAAGAGGGACTGCTGGAAGTCGAACAGGAGCGCTTGCTCTCCCGCAAGAGGCAACTGGAAGACCGCTGCCGGCATCTGCAACAGGAAGTCGAATTGTTGGAGTCGCGCCTACAGACGTTGTCCATTCGCGCACCGATCAGCGGTACGATCGCGGACATCTACTACCGTCATACGGGGATGAAAGTAATCAAGGGAGACCGGATGGCAAAAATTATCCGGGACAACGGGCGCTATCGGGTGCGCGCTTATCTAGACCAGCGCAATTACGACCTCGTCTCTATCGGGATGCCAGTGCGTATGGAATCGGAGGTATTCAGCTCCATACTGGAAGGATATATCACTGGCACGGTGGCACGGGTCGGTATGGATATTGTGCGAAACCCCAATATGGACACCGGGGAAAATCCCTCTGACGCAAACGTCATACCCCGGTATGAAGTCTGGATCGATGTGGAGAAAAGTCCTTACCCTCTGATTCCTGGGTCGACCGTCCAGGTTCATGTTCTGATGGGGAAGGTGCCGCTCTGGAGGTCCGTATTGCAATTACCTGAACAACGCAGAGTATCTTCGCCTCCTTCACGGAACTGAATCCCAATGATGAATTCGCCCTCTTTCCAGCCGCCATCATCCAATCCTGTTTCATTGGTCCGCTTCATTTTCTCCTGTCGGAGGAAGCTGTACATGGGACTGTTTCTCGGACTGATGCGCGCATTGGCACTCACGCCCATCCCGATTCTTTTTCGGAGCATTGTGGACCAACACGTCGCCGATTCCAACGTCGTCGGCGTTTTCAGCACTGCAGCTATTTTTCTCGGACTGATTTTTTTAAATTTTACTTTCATGACACTCAGCACACGCCATCTGGCTGCTGCCACCATCTCCATTGGAGCGGAATTGCGTGCGCGTGTGTTTGAAAAGATGCAATTTTTGAGTTTCGGCTATCTCGACAATCAAAAAACAGGCCGTCTGCTGTCGAAGTACACTCACGACACGCAACAGGTAGGTGGGATGATTCAGCAAACTGCAAACGGGATTTTACCGAGTGTGCTGCACGGAGTATTGATGCTGATTGTCATGGTCGTCATGAATTGGCAATTGACGTTCGTGATCCTATTGATGCTCCCGGTGTTTGCATTCATTCGTTATTACTTCTTCAAGAAACTGATTGAGCACAACCAACGGGAGCGCAAAGTACGCGAACGGCTGATGGGAACCGCATCCGAATTAATCAGCGCCACACGCCTGATTCGAAGCCTCGGTGAGGAGATTCAGGCCACTACCCAGATGAACCAGAGCAGTAATGAGATGGCGTACTCCCGTTACAAGATCATCCAGTTCAATACTGCTTTTCATACCTTCACCTACTCCGTCACGGAGTTCCTGTCATTACTGGTTATCGGGACCGGGGCTCTACTGGCAATCAGTGGCAGTCTCTCGCTCGGTACACTGATTGCATTCATGGTCGCACTGCCGGTCATTCTCTCCCCGATCAATATATTCTCCCAGATCAGTGAACAGTATTTTTCGGCAAGAGAATCCTACAACAGTCTGAACGAACTACTCGACTCTCCCTATGTAGAGGAGTGGAATGGCGATGTCCTGTTGGCTCCTTTCAAGGGAACCATCGAGTTCCAGAATGTCAGCTTTGCCTATGCGCGGCAAACCACCCCGGCGATCCAAAATTTCAGTCTGCACATTCAGCCTGGTGAGCATATCGCGTTGGTCGGACCTTCTGGATCGGGGAAGAGTACCATTGCCAATTTGGTACTCGGTCTTTACAAGCCGAAGGAGGGGCAAATCCATCT
>CAZYDZ010000035.1:0-14440 GCA_964646535.1 uncultured Opitutaceae bacterium | reverse complement strand
ACAAGGACCCACCACGACCAGAAAACGCTTGTCCGTACCAAAGATGATTTCGTGAATCTCCTGTCGTGAGCGTAGCACAAAGGCCTCCTGCTCAGACGTGCGCGGGAATTCACCCCACAAAATCTCCGGCGATGGCAGTACTTCTGTCGCTTGAATATTGATATCCGATACCTTTTGTTGCGAGGACATGAAATAACCTAAACTAGCTGTTTTTCCGTTAGTTGGAAAACAAAAAATCCATTTCCTTCAATCCACGCCCTGTAGAGCGGCTTTACGCCGCGACCCCAAACATGGTTGTGAGCGCCGGTACCGGCGCAACACCGTTCCTATATACCCTCCCCATGGGTAATTTACAGACAAAAAAAGGCGGGTTGCTTACCCCTAAGCAACCCGCCACACTTTCTACACTATGTTACCCCAAAACTCCCGTTAGGGAGAAATTCTTTTGATTAAGATTGAGCCTAGTATCCCACTCTTGTACCGGTTAGTCAAGTGATTTTTTATTTGTGATGAATTCCTGTCATATCCAGCAACCGGCATGCCTGATGGAGGCGACTGGCCCAGACACATTCGATTTTCTACAAAGCCAGTTTTCCAATGACTTACGCATTTCTTCCGCGACCTTACCCGTCTACGGATTCTGGCTCAACAACAAAGGTCGAATCCAAGGTGACAGCCTGATTTTCTATCGTAGTACGAATCATTTTCTCATTGTCAGCCGCCATACGGACGGGATCTGGCTCAAAAATTTCCTGGAAGAGCGTATTATCGCCGACGAGGTGGAACTGTCACTCCCGCTCTCTCCCCTGTTGCTGGTTTCCATATTGGGCCACGCGCCTTCATCGGCGACCCAACACACATGGTTTTCCGATCCAACGCTCCCTAATCACAGTTTCTCCTGTTTGGCAGCGGCAGAGGAAACAGAGGCGCTTCTCTCCCGTGAATCGTTGAGCGTCATATCCACAAATGTAGTGGAAAAGAAACTACTCTTGAACCGCATTCCGCGCATACCGATTGACCTGCCCATTAGCGTATTCCCCCAGGAGCTGGGACTCGAATCCTATGTCAGTTATCAAAAGGGCTGCTTCCTGGGCCAGGAAGTCATGGCACGCCTGCGCTATCAAGGTCAGGTGCGCAAGTCTCTCCAATTATACTCAACCACCTCCCATGCCGCTCTGCCTGCCCCGGGAAGCCCTCTGACCTGGCAAAAGAAAAAAGTCGGCACCGTCATGCGAGCGGCATCCGATTCGGAGCATCAATATATTCTCGGTCTTTGTTCCTCTCAAACGGATAACCCTGTGACTGACGAGAACAACCTGCAATGGACAGCCATTCCGAACTGACCAAACAGAAAAAACATATTTATTTATCGATGACCAAATGTTGCATCAAATCCGCCAATCCAGGCTGCAACGAAATATCTTTCCAGCGCTGCACCTGGTTTTCATGAACAATATGGGGAACAAATTTTAACTTGATGTAAGTCTTGATCGCCGGAATACGAAAATCATCAGTCTGTAAAACGGCTTTACGCCTCCCCTCTTTCGCCATCTGATGCAATGCGGCAAGGCTCACCTGTAACCCCAGCCCCTTTCCTGCATGCGAGGAATGAGTGCCCACCATATGCAAATAACCAGTATCTGCATCCCATTTCGTATTGTACCACGCCGATGCAGTCGCCACGGGATCATTTCCGCAACATGCAAACAAAACCCGTTCCGGCTTGAACTGCTCATCGGCAGCCATTGATCCCGCAAAATGACATTCCTGTGCAAACGAATCGAGCATGATCTCTTCCCACACCCCTTCGTCCCCTGGTTGAAAACTACGGATCGTGTACCCAACGGGCATACGAAGAACGGGAAGATGGGTCAAATCATCCAATAACATGACCAGTTGGGGACTATACTCCATATTGGGGGCTCCTTCTTGAACGGTTACCGTTATTATTGCCAAAAATCACAAGGAAGAAAGGTAGCATAAATGATTGTTGTAATCAATCATTCCATAGATTTGATCCTGCCCTGTTTTCCTTGTAGGAGCGGCTTTACCCCACGACGACGAACAAGTGGAACCTGATCGCGGCGTAGCTCCTAGAAAGACTGCCGCCACACGACTCTTTTCACGGGTTTTGAGGGCAATTCAGAATAAAAATGTGTGATTTATGGCTGTAATCCGCATAAAAATAGGGGTTGCCGTCGATTTGCAGTTGACTGTATCCGCAGGAACGATTGACTACGACTTTGTAAGTCAACATTTGGCATCTAACCTCTAAAACAGAAAGAATCCCATATATGAATAAAGCTGAACTCATTGCAGAAGTACAAAAAGCTCTCGGAGATGATACCTCCAAAGCCGCAGCAGAGCGCTCTCTGGACGCAGTCCTTGAGGGAATTAAAAAGGGGATCAAGAAAGACAAGGCCGTTCAGTTGATCGGTTTCGGTACTTTCTCCGTCGCCAAGCGTGCAGCCCGCACAGGGATCAATCCTCAAACCAAGGAAAAGATCAAGATCAAGGCTTCCAAGACTGTGAAGTTCAAAGCAGGTGCTGCTCTCAAAGAGTTGGCCTGATTTTACACAAATCGTTTTAAGCCCGGTCACCACGACCGGGCTTTTTTTGTGCCTGTTATGAGTGCCCTACCATAAATCCCCATTGGCGTTTGATAGCCGATATGTTAGATATTGTATCCATTACAGTACATAGTTATGAATTCTACGCTGATTCCCATTGAGCTTCCGTATCACGAGTGGAGCTTACTGCACTCGCATCTGGATTGGATTGATTACGGCCCCAGGAAAAAACATTCCGCCTCTTACCCTGTCATCCACCACCTTGCGTTCTTTGCGGGTAAGGGGGAGATCAGCGGTCACGTAGGACGTCATCATATGGTGGCCGCCAACGGTGAATGGCTCTTTGTCCGTCCATCCAAGATGTTTACCTTTCAAGTCACAAAACCACTCTCCCAGTTTATTCAGATTGGTTTCACAGTAAACTGGACTGGTGGTGGAAAACTGCTGACTCCCAGAGATCTGATCTGGAAGACCTCTCCGCTGCCAAAACTGGAGGAGAAAATCAGAAATCTGCTCAACGGCCTAAAGGAAAGAAAAATCCAGCGCAATACCAGTATGGCGCTTTCCCAAGTCGATGCCCCAACTTACTTCTGGATTCGCCACTTGTTTGACGACTGGTTTTCCACATGGGTTGAAGAGATGGCTGCACGCGGCAAAGGGTGGACACTCGCTAAAAACATAGATGAGCGGATATTGGCAGCCACCAAATATCTGGAGGAACATCCCCTGGATCAACAAGTGGATGTCAGTGATGCCGCACAACGGCTCGGCCTGAGCCTGCGCCATCTGACGCTACTGTTCCAGAAGCAATACGGGATGCCCCCCAAAGCCTATCGGATGAAAATCAAACTGGAAAGCGCCCTGCTGCAACTGCGTACCACACAGGATGGCGTCAAGGAAATCGCCACACGCCTGGGTTACACTCCGACATGGTTCGGCCTATGGATCAAACGGGAAACAGGCATGACCCCCCTGGAGATTCGCAACAATCACCCCACCCAAATTTCGTATTATTGAAGGGTCACAAAGCTTCCCGAATTCGGGTAACCAGTAACCCAGCTATGGGGCCCTACGCTGTAGGTGCAACTTTATGCCGCGATCCGAACATGGTGTGATCTGAGTCACGGTATAAAGCCGCTCCTACAATCGATCTGCGATAGCTGTGCCGATGCCTGTGGCGCCGTAACCGTTGCCACAGTAGAAGAGACGCAGGCGTCCATTCTCCTCGATGACGTTCGGATACTCGGTCATTTTGCTTTCCCAGCCATCGCCGTGCGGGATCAGTGAGAGGTTCTCGCCTGGGTGGCCGCGCTCCCAGTGCAGTCCATCCCTGCTGATCGCCTCGCAGATCGCATAGGCGCCGAACTGGCTGCCGATCCCTGCATAGATTGCCCGCCAGCCAGATGCGGTTTGCCATACGTTCAAGGCAATGGTTGCGGCATTTTCATATCCCGCGTCCAGACGCGGTCCCATCACCACACGGCGATCAAACCATTCGATACCATCCCACGAGTGAGCAATGACTGAATATTTCGCCTGATCGACCAACAGATCCTTGTTCGGCGTTCCCACTGCCAGCGTGTAGTGCATGCGGTAGAGGATGCGCCCATCCTCCTGAGGGAACTCCAGAATACGCCCGCCTCCCGCAATCCCCTTATTGTTCGGCCACTGTTCAAAACCGTCTCCCTGTAAGATCGGCTGACTGGAGTAGCGCGTCCAGTTCTTCAAATCTTCACTGACCGCCAACCCGATGCCTGTAAACGATTGCAGACCGAGATGATGCCGACTGTCTCTCCCCGTATAATACAGATGCCAGCGGTCACCAATGCGGTGAACACAGGGGAGCACGCACCAGGATTCATCAAAACTGCCCGCTTCCTGCGGCTCCAGCACAGGCCCATGACGGTCCCAGTCGCCGATGTTGTCAACAGCGGCTGTCGCCAGACAGATGCGGTGCTTCCCCCCTTTATCCGCTCCCGCATAGAATAGGTAATACTGATCCCCTTGCCTGAGGGCAAACGGGTTCATGACACGGGTGCAGTCAAACCATTCCTGCGGTGGTAAAATCGGATTGCGCGGATCACGCTGCCACGCATGCGTTTGAAGCATGGGGGAAGCCCCGCTACCCACCTCATTTTTATTACTCATCAATATCGTGGTTTCAATAGGTAGCCCTGCCTCCCGATAAATCGAAACAGAAAGCAGTGGTAAAAGAATTTTCGGGTGAGAGAATATACTCCGCAGCAAAAACAAACTCTTCCACGGTGGCACAACGTTTTGTCGGAATCTTATCCGTCATGTATTTCACCTGCTGCTCGGGCAGTTGCGCAACCAGATCGGTATAAATCACCGCGGGCGCAATGGCATTTACCCGAATACCCGTCTCCGCATACTCTTTGCCCTGTACCTTGGTCATACCGATCACCGCCGCTTTCGAGGTGGAATAGGCAAGCATACCCGCGTTGCCTTCCTTGCCTGAAATGGAGGCTACATGCAGAATACGTCCGTAATTATGCTGCAACATGACGGGTAATACCGCGCGCGATGTGTTGAAACAGCCCGTCACATTTACCGCCATCACACGCGCAAAGTCTTCAGGCTCCACCTCGTGGCTGGGGCGGTTGGTTTTGCCCGTGATCCCTGCGCAATTGGCCAGGATATCAATTCGCCCACCCTCAACCACAATACGCTGCACCGCTCTCAACACCTGATCCGAATCCGTCACATCCAGATAAAGACCCTGGGCGTTGATTCCCAGTTCTGCTGCAATTTCCGCAATTTGCGGATCCCTGTCCAGCAGCCAGACCCGTGTTCCTCTCTCCACCAGATGCCTCGCCAATGCATGCCCAAGACCACGCGCTGCACCTGTGACCAAGGCCACCTGCTGATCCCATGTGGGTGTTTTCTGTTCCTTTAATACGGTGTTATTTTCTTCCATTTTTAAAATCAGGGATTTCAACGGAAGCATTGTTGCGATCAATGGACAGCATACTCAACGGGAAAATGCTGGACCAGACTGCTGCATCATAAACATCAAGAATCGGATCGCGGCCTTCACGAATCGCTGCCACAAACTCCTGTAACACAAAGTGATCGCCACCTCCGTGTCCTTCTTTGTTGGCTTCTTCGCGCTGGCGCCTCCACCAGGGATGCTCAAACTCATCCCGGTATTTCCAGAGCGATTCCCAGTGCATGGCCACATGATCCGTCGGATGTATTTCGCTGCGCCCCTCAATCCAGATCATCGGATCCGAACCATCCGTCCAATAAAAGGAGGCTTTGGTTCCCTGCAACTCATAGCGGTTCATGTTATGTGGACGGTGTGAAACATAATCCACACGCAGATCAATCAATGCCTCCTTTTCTGTGCGAATACTGGTGGTCACGGTATCGGGGCGTTTCCAGAATCCCTTCTCCAGATATTCTTTATGATCCGGCATATAACGGCTCACATAATGCAAATTAGCAGCGGACTTGCTTTGCCAGGTTGCCGTGTGGGTCAAACGGTCGGTGCGATTCACCCCCAGCCAGCATGCCACTGGTCCGAGTGAATGGGTCGGATAGGTGTTGCCATAATAAAGACGGCCCAGATCGCCGCGCCAGGTCAGACTGCCATCATCATTGAACTGCATGGGACGGATATCGTGCAGATAAGCCCCCGATGCGTACACCAAATCGCCAAACACACCCTGCTGCACCATGTTCCAGACTTGCATGTTAGGCTCCATGAAGCAGTAGTTTTCCGCCATCATATAGGTGCGGTCACTGTTCCTCACCGTTTCCACCAACTCCCAGCAATCCTCCAGGGTATGCGCCGCAATCACCTCGCACAACACATGCTTGCCGGCGCGAATGGCGTCAATCGACTGGCGCGCGTGCATGGTCAATGGTGTCGCAATACACACGGCGTCAATATCAGGATCATTCAACACCTGTTGATAGTCCGAATAAACCTTTATAGAATCCCCGTACTGGTCCTTCCACTGCTTCAGGTTTTCCAGGTTGTTATCGCAGACTGCGGTCAATTTGACACCACCGCCCAGTTTTCTTGCAGAGTAAGCAAAACTCCTTCCCCTGCGCGATCCAATCACTGCAAAACGAATCGTTTGTTCTTTTGTATTCATATAAGTAATACTTTTTAAAATATTTTCCTTTGTATGTAAAACGGGCTATCTCCGTCCTCCCGAAAAATCGGGGACTTCCACCGAAGCATTGTTATTTCTTACCGATTCGACGCTCAACGGAAACAGACTCGACCAGGTCACCGCGTCACAGACATCTATCGTTGGGCTGCGCCCCTCATGAATGGCTGCAACAAACTCTTTCAATACAAAATAATCACCACCGCCGTGTCCTGTCACATTGGCTTGTGCGCGGTACTCTCGCCACCAGGGATGTTCGAATTCATCGCGATACTTCCATAGAGACTCCCACTGAACAGCGGTGTGGTCGTGCGGATTCATTTCGCTACGCCCTTCAATCCAGATCATCGGTTCTGCTCCATCTGTCCAGAAGAAAGAAGCCTTGGTCCCCTGTAATTCGTAGCGGTTCATATTGTGCGGTCGGTTGGAAGTCCAATCCGCACGCAAATCAATCAGTGCTCCCTTTTCAGTTCGTATATGCGTGGACAGAGTATCGGGACGGCGCCAAAACCCCTTCTCCTGATATTTTTGCACATGCGGCATTCGCTTTCCCGCCCAATAAGCATTACCCGCTACACGGCTGCCCCAAGTGGCAGTGCTCTTCAGTTTATCGGTGCGATTAATCCCCAACCAACGTGCGACAGGACCCAATGAGTGAGTCGGATAGGTATGTCCTGCGTAAGTGCGGGCAATCTCCCCTCGCCAGGTCAAACTGCAATCCTCACGAAAAAGCAGACGGCGCGTATCGTGCAGATAGCTTCCAGACGCATAGACAATATCCCCGAACACCCCCTCTTCCACCATGCGCTGCACCTGCATGTTGGGCTCCATGAAGCAGTAGTTCTCTGCCATCATGTAGGTGCAGTCGCTGGCCCGTACGGTCTCCAACAGCTCCCAGCAATCCTCCATGGTATGAGCCGCAATCACTTCACTCAGCACATGCTTGCCTGCCCGTATTGCATCAATCGACTGGCGCGCATGCATGGGAAATGGCGTCGCAATACAGACCGCATCAATATCCGGTGCGTTCAACACCTGCTCATAATCATTGTAAAGGCATACAGTATCTCCAACCCCAACCTTCCATTGTTGCAGCACCTGAGGATCATTATCGCATATCGCCACAAGTCGTACGGCATCTCCAAGACTCCTGGCAGAGTTGATAAAGCTCCTCCCTCGGCGCGATCCTATCACAGCAAAGCGAACGGGAGGATGTGAATGGGCCTTTTTCTCCATTATTTGCCGCACAGTTTTTTCAGCAGTATAAAAGCGGCGAGCGCCTCTCTCTCGGTGGACGGATCCAGCGTGTAGCCAACGGGCCCGCGTACTCTCGTATTCTCAAAAATCCCCTGTTCCACCAATAGCCTCTTCTCGACTGCAAGAAATGGATCCAAGCCCGACATCAGGGATACCAGTGCGGACAAAGCTGCATGGATTTCCAGCGCCTGATCTGTCTTTCCCGCGCGCAGCAAATCCCACAACCTGCGAATTGCCCACGGCACATCACTGCCTGGCATGGTACCGATCAATCCGCGTGAAAACCCGCCCCAAATGCCAATTCCCGCTGTGCCTTCATAGACGGGCGCTTTCCCCTCTGTAAGCTCCATCAACCGTGCATGGTTTTGCGCCAATGGCTGTGCTTCAGGCTTGAACGCCACCCGATCGGGATATCTTTCCCACAGCGAAGCCTGCAACTCGATCGGAATTGCATTGCCGACATAACCACTGGCATCCTGTACAATTACCGGAAGGGAGGTAGTCTCTATGAGCGCGCGGTAATAATCCGTCAACGCCGTCACGGGAATACGAGTCAGGCTCGGCGGTATCGCCATTACCGCTGCGGCGCCGCGCTTTTCAGACTCGCGCGCCAACTGGCACATGACTACCGTGGACTCAGCCCCTACACTGGTAATCACAGGCGCTTTTCCGTTAGCAAACCCAATCACCCGCTCCAACAGCTCATGGCGCTCACTTTCAGCAAGTCGCAATACCTCGCTGACCATGGCAATCACCAACCCGTCAGCGCCTTCATCCAACAGCCAGCGGATTTCACGCCGCAGGACAGGGTAATCAATGGAAAAATCATCCCGATACGGTATTTGTATCACGGGAAGGACACCTTCAGGAAATACGGATCTGCTCATTGCAAACAATCAGGTCACACTCCAGCGCGCGAGTCGTTCTGTACAGAAATCGGTCATCAGGCCCAGTGTTTCCGCACGAAACGGACTGGTATCGACCTGATACAATCGTTTATCAGCCAATTCAGGACGATACACATATCCGACATGAGGCCCATTGGCATCATTCATTGGTAATACCACCCAATCAGGGAAGCGTTTGCGCAGTTCCGTCTGAAACCAGGAATACATCTCCTGTGCCTGACCAATCCAGAAGCTACTCCCTACTTGCCACACGCAAATCGGCACGGAGATCGACATCTTCTCCTGCAACTGGTCCTCGCGCTTGATCAGGCGCTCCAATCTCTCAATCATCGGGCGCTCCGTAGTAAGGTCCAATCTCAATTGTAACTCAGCCAGGGAGAGACGCTCAATTAATGGCAAATCCAGCCAGTATTCGTGTGCTCGCAATATTTTGGAAATCTTCTGTCGAGGACGGGACTCCCACACTCCCAAATCAGCCCCGCTGGTGACTACACGATCAAAATCGTACTGATTTCCCGCCTGTAGCATGCTTTCCCAAATCGCTAACACCGAATGTCCAAGAATACGACCGTTCCGATCAGCCACATGGACATCCCCCGTGTACTGCTGACGTGGCGACTGCTCACCCGCAGCTCCCTGTATGAAGATTAACGGACACCCCGCGCGCTCGTTCACCAATTCGGCAGCAGCACCAATATAATCGGGAGAAATCAATGAATTCTGCCAAGCCAGAGTTGTCGGATGACAGGCATAGTGCGCCAATATCACCATCGGTGCAGGCTCGCCCAATGCGGTAACCCGTCCCACTACCAATGTCTGATCAGCATCCCGATTAGGATTAAATCCACAGGCATACTTGCCATTTTCATCCCCACTCACGGGAAAGTCACGATTCACCGCCAGTGGACAACTCCCTGTCTGCCATTCAAGGATGGCCTCCCGACAACCTGCCAATGCCTCCCTGGCAACAGAAACAGTTTCCCAAACCAACTGTCGACACCACTCTGCCAACAACCCTCCCCCAGGTTTGTCCTGCATGGAAAACGAAAAGGGAACAGCCGAGTGTGTGTGTGTACATTGCAGAATGACACGCGACATATCCTTCAACCCCAACCCAGTCACCAATTGCTGGCGAAACATCGTGTCCTCGGGATCGCGCAGCAGGCAGAGTTCCAGCGAAATATAAACCAATGGCTCTCCGTTCTCAGAATCACGCAACGCCAGCGCCTTGATCTGCAACGGACGGTGTACCCCTGTCGCAACGTCTCCCTCTGCAGCCCCCCAATTGCGGTTGTAACATCCGATGGGCGGCGTACACTCGCGCTTGGCAACGCCGACCCAGCCCTGAAACGCAGGATGCTGATACTCCCGTTGAAGCGTTTTTTTATTCATGTCAGTGATAGGCCTCCATCCATGAGTATCGTACTGCCGGTCATGTGCCGATTATCGTCTCTGCATAAATGAATCACCTGGTCCGCCACCTCATCCGCCGTGATCAACTGTCCGACAGGAACCCGTTGCAAGGCCCGTTTGCGCACCTCAGGCTCCTTGCGGAATATTTTCCCGCTCAGACCCGCATCCACGTAACCTGGCGCCACTTCATTCACACGAATACCCTTGTCAGCGTACTCACGGGCCAGACACTGGCAGAGCATCCGTAATGCAGCCTTGGATACGCTGTAGGGAGCCATGTTGAGATGTACCCGATGGCCCGCCCAGCTCCCAATCATCACTACGCAACCAATAATTCCAGCGTCGATCATGCGCCGAATCCCTTCGCGCGCCAGATAAACCGCACCCATTAAATTCACCCCCAAGTCGTTTCGCCAGTCTTCTCCGGTCAATTCCGATTCGGGCTTTACGGTCACAATGGCCGCATTGGGAATCACACACCAGGGAGTACCGAACTCCGCAACTGCCCGCTCCACCCAATCCTGCACCGATTGTTCATCGCGCACATCCACCTGATTATAACGAATTCGGCTCCCATCAACACCCTCCAGCAATGACTCGGCCTCCTTTGCGGGAAGCACGTCGCCAATGGATACTATCGCTCCCTCGGCAAGAAAACGTTTGGCAATCGCCAGTCCGATATCCCCCAACCCGCCGCTGACCAGCACATGGCGTTTGATAAACAAACCTTCTTTACTCATCACCAGTCCCCCACGGCTCCATCAGAATAAAAGGTGCGTTGCAGCACTTCCTGCTCAAACGGATGTTTCTTCACTTCTTCCTCATTGATCTCAATTCCCAGCCCAGGTCGTGTATTGGGAAGTACAATACGTCCTTTTTCCTGCACGGTAAATCCCTCCGAAACCACATCGTCACGCCAGGGAACATCCTTGTGTACCGATTCACAGATAATATAGGAGGGAGCGGAAAAACCCAATTCCAGCGAGGCCGCGGTGCTCACGGGACCTTGTGGATTATGCGGTGCCAGCGATACGCGCCAGGCTTCCGCCAGTGCGGCAATACGACGCGCCTCACTCAGACCTCCGCAATGGGTAATATCCGGTTGCAAAACGGAACAGGCCCTTTTTTCCAACAACTCGCGAAAGGCAGCCAGATGTGTGAACCGTTCTCCTGTCGCAATCGGCGTGCTTACCGCACGCTGCACTTCCGCAATACCGTCCAACGCCTCAGGCCAACACGGTTCCTCAAAGAAATAGAGTCCGTATGGCTCCAGCGCCTTCGCAAATAACAGTCCCATCCTCGGTGAGGGTCTCGCGTGGCAGTCCACCATGATATCCACATCAGGGCCCACCGCATCGCGCATTGCCGCCACACAGGCTTCCGCATAGCGCACAGGTTTCAAACCTTCCAACGGCATCGTTTCGGGCACCGCCATGGTCTTGAACGCGGTAAATCCTTCCTCCACCGCTGCCTGGGCCAACTCGGCAAAACGTGTGGCATCCGCAGGGGTCGTTTCATAAAAGTCCTCCATCCTGCCCCCACCCAAGTGACAGTACAGCCGCACATGATCACGCACACGGCCTCCCCACAACGCGTGACAGGGAACTCCGTGTACCTTACCCAGAATATCCCACAATGCGATGTCAATACCCGCAATCGCAGTCGCGCGCACAATCCCGTTGCCATGCCAGAAATGCTGGCGGTACATCATCTGCCACAAATACTCAATGCGTCGCGGGTCTTCTCCCACCAACAGTGTCGACAAATCTTCAATCGCGCCCACCACGCTGCGCGTGTGCCACTCCAGGGTCGCCTCGCCCCAGCCATACAAACCCGGCTGATCCGTCAATACCTTGACAAAGATCCAGTTGCGCATACGCGCATGGCAGACGTGTGTTTCAATGGCTGTAATTTTCATCGCCTCGAATCCATTTTCATATAGTCGACAAACTAATCATAATTTTGTCGACAAAAATATAGCCCAAACACTAATCTTTTATCCGATGTCAGACAGCACAGAGGCCATTTACCAGGAACTTCGCTCCAGGCTACTCTCACAGTCCATCCTACCGGGAACCCGCCTGATTGAGCAGAAGCTGGCTCTGGAATTGGCCACGGGGCGCACGGCAGTACGCGAATCCCTCAAACGTCTCTACGGCGAAGGGTTGATCGACAAGCGGGAGAAACGCGGCTTTATCGCCCGTAACTGGAGCACAAAAGAACTGACAGAGATTCGGGAAGTCCGCGAAATTCTGGAAGTCTCCGCCGCCCGCCTCGCCTGCCAACACGGTAAAGCCAAAGACTGGAAACAATTGAAAAACATCTGTCGGGAATTTGAGTCAATGGTTGCCAACGGCTTTTTTCTCGGCGCATCGGAAGCCGATTTGCGCTTTCACCACATTCTGGTTTCGCTGTCGGGCAACGCCCGCCTGATCTCCACCTACCAGATCGCCAACCTTCCGCTGTTTCACTACCGCGTGCGCACTGCTGGCCGCATGAACGACTACGATCTCACCGCCAAAGAACACCGTGCGATTGTCGACGCCCTGCAACAGCGCAACCCCGATCGTGTCGAACAACTCATTCGCCAACATATCGCCCGCGGCGCCCACAGCCTGAGCCAGTAGGTACAATACTTCCCGACGCCGCCATGCTTAACTTGTGACCTCCGTGAGAGATTCCTTTCCTCGTCTCTCCTACTCTCGCGTTTCGTGATAGGCCTTGTCTGCCTTGGCATTTTGTCCGCTCCATATCTGACAACTGGTCCACGGGGTGAACGGACCACTCCAGAAGGGGGATGCGGGGGGCAGGCCCAGCGGGAGAAATGCCGTACTACACAAATAGAGACTTCCCGTATTGATATATCCCTCCACGATATCCGGCTGATGACCACAAAGTCCGACTGTCAACCAGCCGTTCTCGTCAAACGTACCCTTTGCCCCGAGCGTGCGTCGGATCACCGCGGTCAAGGCATCGCGCACCTGCGCAGGAACCATTCCTTCAGGCAACTGCTCACGCAACGCCATCTGAGCCAGCAATTGAAAAGCGCCACAGCGATAGGCTATTGAGCGACCTATTGGAGGATAAGAACCGTCCGAGTGGATCATTCGCTCCTGCACTTGTGCATAGCGCACCGCACGGGCGTGGATTCGGGGTTTTATTTTGTCGTAGTAGAAATCCGCGTTGTGCCTGGACAGCATATCCATGATGTCCAGCAGCATCGGTTGAATCACAAAGCTGTTGTAATAATCCCAGTGAAATTCCCTGCCATCGCCATACGCCCCATCCCCGCGATACCACTGCTCGTGTTGTCGTATCGCATAATCCACACGCGTCAGATCACACTTGCCCGTCAGGTGAAGCAATGCCATTTCCACCATAGCAGAAAACAATAGCCAGTTGTTCTGATAGGGCGTGTGTACCCGAGTGGAGTAAAACGCATCAATCAGCCGTGTACGGTTTTCCTCAGACAGCGCATCACACAAGGCAGTCGGAGCGCGCAAGAGAGCGTGCGCCAGAAAGGCAGCATCCACCAATGGCTGTTGCCGTTGGGAAAAATTCAGTTCGTCGGGAGATCCTGGCGCCAACCCTTCGGTCAGTGCCGCATGAGCCAGCTCGGTCAACCCGTTTGCCAATGTCGCTTCACCCGTATCCGTAAACTCCTCCTTCGCATGAAGTTCGAGCCAGGGTGCAATCCCTGCCAAGGTACGTCCCAGCGCTTCCAATACATAAACCGAACGATGGTGCTCAATCCTTGGTTCGGATATATTCCGGTTCCCAAGAGGCATACTGGTCCGCAACTTGCCAGCAGCCAGGGCCTCCAATGGCACCCCGGCCACCTTCGTTAAATCACTCACCCACTCTTCACGTATCGCAATACTCATGACGCAACAGGAATTTCACTCACCCTAAAGACTGGAATACTTCTCCCCACCAACACAAGACCGATTTCCCCAAAAGAATCTCACGCGATACCATGAGAAAAAACCAGGAACCGCAGATTGAGCAGATGTACACAGATGAGTAAGAAACGGATCTCATTCCTGATATCGGCATAGTCACAAAGCATACCGCCGTATCAGGATTTCAGCAATACGCAGTTGATGATCCAATTCCGTAGCCCCGCTACACGTCCCGCAGTATTTACAAT
>CAZYDZ010000034.1:4056-14976 GCA_964646535.1 uncultured Opitutaceae bacterium | reverse complement strand
GTCAAGCGGAGTGTTTCAACCCCGCTTGACCCCGCGAACTTGCCAGGGGTATTGCCGATATTCTCAGAAGGTGTTTTAACCTTTTGGAAAGCGTCTTCAAGCAACCGTCCGAAGCCAGTCTGCATGGATAGGGCTTCTTTCTCTGTGATATCCCCTTCGGACAGCATACGATCAAGGAGGATTTTACTGACTGGAGGATGCTCAGCAATTTTCCTGTAAAGCAACGGCTGAGTGTAGACCGGTTCATCGGATTCATTGTGACCATGTTTGCGATAGCAGATCATGTCGATGAACACATCGCGCTTGAATTTTTGGCGAAACTCCAGTGCGAGACGAATGACCACGGTAACTGCGTAAGGATCGTCGCCATTCACATGGAATACGGGGGCTTCGATCATCTTTGCGATATCCGTACAGTAATAGCTGGATCGGGCATCCTTTGGGCCCGTGGTAAATCCAATCTGGTTGTTGATGACGATGTGTAGCGTGCCTCCTGTGCGATAGCCTTGCAACTGGGAGAAGTTCAGGACTTCGGCAACAATGCCCTGACCCGCCAATGCAGCATCCCCGTGGATCAGCACAGGCAGTACCTGGCTGCGCTCCGTGTCTCCGAGCAGGCGTTGGCGAGCGCGGGCAATCCCCTGCACAACAGGGTCTACCGCCTCCAGATGGCTTGGATTGGCGGCCAGGTGCAGGCCGATCTCCTCGCCCGATTCCGTTTTGCGCACTGAATCATAGCCAAGGTGGTATTTCACATCGCCGTCACCATGGCTTGTATCAGGAATGTAATTCTCGGAAAATTCGCGGAAGATGAATTCATAGGACTTACCCATGATATTGGCCAGAACACTGAGACGCCCGCGGTGGGCCATTCCAATAACCAGCTCCTTGAAACCAAATTCGGCTCCCCGTTCAATGATCGTGTCGAGAGCGGGGATCAGCGTTTCGCCCCCTTCCAGCGAGAAGCGCTTCTGACCGATGTAGCGCGTATGCAGGAAGTGTTCAAAGCCTTCGGCCTCAAAAATCTTTTCGAGGATACGCAATTTCTGCTGACGCTGCAGCTTGGTCTGGAAGCGTTCAGGTTCCAGACGCTTTTGAATCCAGCGACGGATTTCCGTTTCCTGAATATAGACGTATTCCGTGCCGACATTGCCACAGTAAGTGTCGCGCAGAATGGAAATGATTTCGCGCAGGGTGAAGCGCTTGCCGTCCAGAAAGTGCGGCGACTCAAACTCCGAGTCCAAATCCGCTTCGCCCAGGCCAAAGCTTTCCAGGCTCAAACGAGGCTCGGGAGTGGGTTGCAACTCAAGAGGATTGGTGGTTGCCTGGCGATGGCCGAGACTGCGGTAGGCGTAGATCAGGGAGTCCACTGCCGCCTGACGTGATGAGGCGGGATGTTGTACTGAGGGAGCTGACTGCGCACGCTTTTTAGGCGGGGAAGAGAGGGCCAGTTCAAACCCTTCAAAGAAGGCCTGCCATTGCGGATCGACGGAGTCTCGGTTCTCTATCCAACGAGCATAATTCTCGTCAATCAGATCAGCGTTCCACCGTGTGGCGAAGGTCGGACTAGTCATAGCGGGTTTGTTTGGAAAAGCAAAATGAGCCCCATAAGTAACTGGAATTACATTATAAAACAAGCCTCTTCTGTAAAATCAAGCAATTGAATGCAAAATAGGGACAAGGTGTTGTTGGGGCATATTGTCACACATGAATATTCTCAGGCAGTACACGGGTCAAATAGGTTGAATTTTGACAATGCATCCTTGTATGCTTTGCGGATGCAAGCAATATCGGTACAGAGGGCGCATGAAGAGATTGGGCAATGGCTTGACCGTATATGGGGCGTATCATTGTCAGACAATAAGAGCACGGATAAAGTTACAGTGTTGCGGACATTGGATACATTGACCCGCGAGCACGGCCCATTGCTGGACCAGCGACTGATACATTATTTAAAGAACCGCAGTTATGAAAAGGCCAGAAACTGGTTGAGTGAAAACAGTAAGCAGGAGGAGTGATGAGTCGTCGGAACAATAGTCCGCGCGTATCGGTGGATGGGGGAGACAAAATGTTGACCCATAATCCGTTTGCAAGTTTGGACCTCATTGGTTTGCCAGGGGCGACGCCACAGGAGGGAAAGGCAGATGTCTTGCAGAAAGAGGCAAAGCCCGTGCGGGGACGACTGGATTTGCGGCGGGAGACGGCGGGCAGACACGGAAAAACAGTAGTGGTTATCACACCTGTGGAGCCGATGGATGGGACCCGACTGCGCGAACTGGCGCGAAGGGTGCAGCGCGCTCTGGGGGTAGGCGGAACCGTCAAGGAGAGCAGTGTGGAGATTCAGGGGGACAGTCTTGCCGAGATCCGCAAAGAATTGGAGCGGGACGGTTATCGTTGCCGTCAGACAGGCGGCTGAGGGGAATTCAATTTGGTTTCTGTGCGGACAGGGACGGATCTGTTTCGGTCGCAAATGCGTCCTGGGTCCGTTGGTGGTTTTGGATTTCGCGCAAACTGGTGAATCCCATGTACAGGAAACCCGTAGCGTAAATGAGCAGGAAAGGACCAATCAGGTAATTTTCCTCATACAGGTAGAAGCCCAGACTGATACAACAGTAGAGCCCCAGAGCAATTTCCCAAAGCGGATGGACCTTGGCTTTTACCTTATAACTGCTTTTTTTGCCGCTGCCTTTTTTGGGCGTGCGGATAAATTCACCTACCTTGTGTGAAAACAAGGCTTCGAGAACTGCACAGGTATTGCTGATGGCGATACCGATACCCGTCACCATAAGGAGGGGCATGTACCAGAGATGGCGGTACCATGTTTGTGGATAGAGGTAGCGCTGGCTGGATAGATAGATCGCGCTGGGGCCAGTCATACCCAATACCATGAAAACGGCAATGACTGCGTACGTTCCGGAAGAAATCTGGACAGGCAGACTCAGCAGTACGGGCAACGCAAGGATGGAGAGCAACAGAATGAGCGGATGGATACTGTAGTGGGTCAGGTGAAACAGGCTCTGGATCTTATAGCGCAGCGGAAACGGGGAGCGCAAGATGGAGGGGAGCAGTTTGCAGGCGGTTTGAATGGAGCCTTTGGCCCAGCGAAACTGTTGGCTTTTGAATGCGGAGGGAGAGTCAGGCAGTTCTGCGGGAACCACAACATCCTCGCGAAATATGGCCTTCCAGCCGACGAGTTGAGAACGATAGGAAAGGTCCATATCTTCCGTCAGCGTGTCGCTGGACCAGCCTCCTGCGTCATCAATCGCCTGTCGCCGCCAGATGCCTGCGGTTCCATTGAAATTCATGAACAGACGACCGTTGGCACGCGCGCCCTGTTCAATGGTGAAGTGGCCGTCGATACCGATGGATTGCGAAACGGTCAGCAACGACTGGTTTGTGTTCAGGTGTCCCCAACGGGCCTGAACGAGGCCGAGATCATCCTGAAATACGAAATGAGGGATCAACTTTGTGAGGAAGTCGGTTGGCGGCACGAAGTCCGCATCGAAGATGGCAAACAGATCGCTGTCGGTCTGTGTCATGGCTTCTGCCAGAGCGCCTGCCTTGAAACCGGTGCGAACCGTACGATGTAGCAGTTTGATGTTTACCCCTTGTTGCTGCAGGCGTTTTACCTCCTTGTGAACCAGATCCGCAGTGAAGTCCGTGGAATCATCCAGCACCTGAATTTCATGAAGTCCCTGCGGATATTCCATGGCGACAGCGGCACGAATAACACGCAATGCGACCTCGGCTTCATTGAAGATAGGCAATTGGGTCGTCACTTTGGGGAGAGTGGTAAGTCTGTCCCACGTCGGAATGAATTGCGGTCTGCGGCGTGATTTTTCCGATAGATAGAGCAGGTAATAGCAATTCATCCCGTATAAAAACAGGATGAAAGCTGCTGTAAAATAGATGGACTGTACGACAACCATGGAGAGATGTGAAAAAATTATCGTGGAAACAGGCTTAGTTGGCCTATTGCCGCAGACGCGTATATGAGAACGACTCGTTCAGGGAAAATAATCAAAAGGTGTAATCCTAGCAAAAACGAAATACGCTTGGCAAGAAGGGATTAGACGGCGGAAAAAGGCCTATATTCTTGAATCGAAAGGGAAAATCCCGATAGATTGCGAATGACATGTCAGGCCAGAACAGAAGCTCTAGTCAAGATCCCGTGCTCTTGTACGATTCCACAGACCGTTCGGCGGATCTCCACTGGTTTTCAGGATTTCATGCGCCAGACCCGTATGTGGTATTTGGATTTGGCAGAAGAAAAGTGGCTGTACTGTCGGAGCTGGAGTTTGGTCGGGGCTGCAAAGAGGGAGATTTTGACGAAGTCCTGTCTTTACGGGAATGGAGGGAGAGGGCGGAACGGGATATGGGAGAGGGGATTGGCATTGCAGGAGTGATTGCGGAGGTGGCCTTGAGAGAAGGAGTATCCCGTTTTCAGGTGCCAGGTAACTTTCCGATAGCTTTGGCGCGCAAGCTGGAAACATTGGGGATTGAAGTAGCGGTTCCCGAAGGAGCGTTGTTTCCGCAGCGCCTGACTAAAAGTAAGCGCGAGGCGTCGTTTGTGCGGGAGGGATGTGCTGCGTCAGCGGCAGGACTGGAGCGGGCCCGTCAGGTGTTGGGTGAATCGGAAATACGGCATAACCGATTGTGGTGGCAGGGAGCAGTTCTGACATCGGAACGATTGCGTTTTGAGGTGGATCTTGCTTGTATGCGACGGGGAGCAAGGGCCGATCAGACGATCGTGGCTGGAGGGGATCAGGCATGTGATCCGCATTGCCGCGGCAGTGGACCGTTGAAACCAAGGGAACTGATCATTGTCGATGTGTTTCCACGAGTGGAGAAAACAGGCTACTTCGGCGACATGACGCGCACTTTTTTGAAAGGGACTCCCGGTGATGAGCAGGTTCGCATGGTGAAGTCCGTACGCGATGCCCAGAAGAAGGCGTTGAAGGCGATACGCGCAGGTGTATCAGGAAGCAAGGTTCATCAATGTGTGGTACGCCATTTTGAGCGTCTCGGCTACCAGACAGGCAAGAGCAAGGGAGTTTATCGCGGATTTTTCCACAGCACGGGACACGGGTTGGGGCTGGAGATACACGAGGAGCCTCGCCTTGGCAGCGGCGGACAGGTTTTGCAGAGTGGTATGGTGGTGACGGTGGAGCCTGGCTTATACTACCCGGGTTTGGGAGGGGTGCGCATAGAGGATGTTGTTTATGTGACAGAAGATGGTTATGAGTTGTTGTCCGCAGCTCCCTACGACTGGATTTTATGAGTGAGATTACATCACAGGATGAAGTCAGGGCATGGTTGAATCGTATCCGAACGTTACGGGTGCTGGTGATTGGAGATGTGATGTTGGATCACTATATATGGGGAGACGCCCATAGAATATCTCCCGAGGCTCCCGTGCCCGTGGTACATGTCAATCGGGAAACCCGCGTTGCCGGGGGAGCGGCCAATGTGGCCTACAACCTTGCCTCGCTGGGGGCTCTGCCGACATTGTGTGGGCTGTGGGGCGAGGACGAGGCAGGCATCAGCCTGGAATCCATGCTGCGTCATGCAGGTGTCAGTTGGTGGTTGCCCAAGGGGTTGAATCCGCAGGTACAGACGATTGTGAAGACGCGCGTCGTGGTACGCCAACAGCAACTCTGCCGGTTGGACTGGGAGGCCTCAACCAGCAGCTACGGGTTGCTTGGAGCCACTGACCAGAAAGGTTCCTGGGAGCGCATTCTGGAGGATCACGATGCGGTTTTGTTTTCTGATTATGCCAAGGGAACCCTGACCCAGCAGTTGATGGATATGGTGGTTCCGCTGGCTCGGGAAGCAGGTTTGGTCTGCGCGCTTGATCCCAAACCCAAACGGCGATTGAGCTGTCATGAGATGGATCTGATGACACCCAATCGCAGTGAGGCATTGGAAATGAGTGGCATAGAGTGGTGTGGTGAAGGAGAGTTTCCTGCCGACGAGGTGTGCCGTAAAATCTACGAGATATATCGTCCCATGCAGTTGGTGATCACCCTGGGAGAAGGAGGAATGTTAATCAGCAGGGAAGGACGGGTCGATGCAATCGTGCCCACGGCGGCCAGGGAAGTGTACGATGTGTCGGGAGCCGGTGATACAGTGGTGGCTACATTGACGCTCGGTTTGGCGGCTGGATTGAATTTGCTGGATGCGGTGTCTCTGGCGAATGCTGCAGCGGGTGTGGTCGTGGGGAAATTGGGCACTGCTGTTTCCTCTCCAGATGAAATTGTAAAATTTGTGGGTGAACATCCGGGGTTCATAAAACCATGACCACGGAGATACGAGCCTGGGTTCTCGACCGTGACGGTACGCTGGTGCGACATGTTCCCTATCTGCATCGCCCCGACCAGGTTGTATTGTTGCCAGGTGTTCGGGATGCCCTGCATTGGGCCCGTTCGCAAGGTATCCTGTTGTTCCTTTACACCAATCAATCGGGAATTCATCGCGGTTATTATGGGTGGCGACAGTTTGATCAGACCCAGCAACGGCTATATCAATTAATTGGACTGAACGGGAGTGATTTTGCAGAGGTTTGTGCTGCGCCTGAGACACCAGAGGAGAAACCGTTTTATCGCAAACCGACAGGAATATTTATCCCTCAAATATTGCGGCGTTTTCGCCTGCAACCGCAACAATGTCTGATGTTTGGGGATAGCCGCGTGGACGTGGAAACCGCTTTACATCACGAATTGAGAGGGGTAGCGCTCGGTACGGGAGACCCTGTGCTGTCCGCAAACGATCCATGTTTGAGTGCTCCAGGGGTCACGTATTACAGGGATTGGTCGGCGGTTATGCAGGATATTGTCGAAAAACAGGCGGGGGGAAAGCCCTGTTGACAGGCCGTGAGTTACTGTATGTCGGTCTTGGACTCTGCGATTTTGCGTACATCGCTGGATATACGGAAAACCACAAGAACCAATTCCAGGAACACGCGGGCCGCCAGTACGTAGAAGATAAACAGGATTGGCGCAAGGATCAGCGAGAGCAAGGCGCTCGCAATACCTGACAGCAAACCATAAATGAGTCCGTACAACGCCGCCAAGGCGCAGAGCGCTACGGATATGACATAGAGAATGCGGATCACGCGGACCGTAACGAAGTCGTTAAATTGAAAGTCAAATAAAGACTTTAGCAAGGACTTCACCTCGCTTACATAATGGTTATCTGTCATGACGAATAGGATTATATGTCAGGATTTTGAGGATAGGAAAGAAAAAATATCCTCAACTTCGCCTTGTGCAAAGTGTTTATAAAGACTGTCCAGATCGTGGCGGTGTCGTTTGGCAGAGGTAGCTTTACGTACTTGCTTGTAGGGAATCAGTCCTAGAAATTTTTTCTTCGTTATCTGTGTGTAACGAACCGTAAGCATTTCACTTTCTTCGGGAGAGATGCAGAGCACGCCGTCATGAAGGTTTTTCACGATCATACGCGGGGTAACGTTCGGAGTCTTTCGATTGGCCATTGTATCGCTGGCCATGGCAACAAGTTCCTGACCCCATGGAATTTCGTCGAACAGTTGCAACGAATCTTGCCAGGAACACGGGGCAAAGTTCTTGTAACGATTATCGTGAAAACGGACACGGTTACTGAGTAATTGTTTCGGGTCAGACATAACAGAAAAAGCAGTATGGAAAGAACTGTGTTCAGTCTAATTGGTGTTCTTCTGACTTGTCAACCCCCGTACATGTGATCGTAGTGTTTTATGGTTACCGCTTGATACTGAGGGGGAGACAAGGGAGACAAGTGTGTTTTTTATTCAAATAATGATATTCTTTATGTTTTTATAGAAATATCTGCTTTGAAATAGACACTGTATAAGTAGGGCTGGAACCTTGTAAAAAAGGCGTTTATGCCGCCAATACGGCGTAGGACGAGTACGATATACGGCAGCGGAATCGGCCGCACACAGTAGCGATACTATTGTTGGTGGAGAAACCTTACAGTTGGAAGGTGGTATCGGCAGCGCCATCAATGGTCAGTTTGCCACAGTAAATGGCAACTCGTTTATAGACAGCGACGGCGACTATTTCTTCATACTCACCTCGTTGGTCAATCACCAGGACTATCTCTTCCAGATCGACTACGCCTATAACGGTGGGAATGCCGTTGCCATCATGTCTATGATCCCCGAACCAACGACAGTGGCCCTGATAGCAGGACTGGCGCTGATTGGGGTGATTGCCTGGCGTCGGCGTGTGGCCCTGTAAAAACGCAGGGGTCTACTGGTATTTTTTGACTGCGGTGGCGAGGTCGAAGCGTCCTTCGTATAGGGCTTTGCCAACGATCACTCCTTCCAGGTGGTGATGCTTGTCAGCCAGTCGTGATAGTTCCTGCAGGTCTTCCTCGCGGGCGACGCCGCCAGAGGCGATCACTTTACAGGTGACGGTTTCCAACATGCGGCGCTGGGCCTGCAGGTTGGGGCCAGTCAGCATGCCATCGCGGGCAATGTCTGTGTAAATGATCGTATCGACGCCGAGATTGTTCATGCGCAAGGCAAACTCAAGTGCGTCAATGTGTGTTTCTGCGACCCAACCGCGGGTGGCGACCCGTTCATTGCGCGCATCAATACCAACAGCGATTTTCTTGCCGAACAGTTTGATCATATCGGCCACGAATTGTGGATCTTCTGCCGCCTTGGTGCCAATCACCACACGGGAAACACCAGTTTCTATGGCTTCGGAGATTCGTTCCTGGGAGCGCATGCCACCACCGAGCTGCACCTTGAGGCCCAATTTGAGAATTCCGCGCACAGCGGCAAGATTGTGCGGCTTGCCCTCGAATGCGCCGTCGAGGTCCACCACGTGGATCCAGTCCACGCCTGAAGATTTCCAGTTCTGGGCAGCCTCCAGTGGATTTTCGAAATAGACCGTTTCACGGTCTGATTTCCCTTGTTCCAGACGGACGCAACGACCGTCCTTTAAATCGATGGCAGGATAGATTCTCACAGGGTACCCAGTTTCCCTTGAAAGAGGCTTTCAGGTAAAGCTAAAAATCAGGGGAAGGAGCTCACGTGAAGCCGCGACTCGAATTCAAGAAGCTTTGTTGTGAGTCTCCCTGAATTAAGGTGAATTTCCAGTCAGGCCAGTGGCGATCGCGGTGGCATTGTATTTCATCATCCCTTCGTAAGTATCGGTGCGAAATTCCTGTCTGCCGATCTTGCGCACCTCTCCGGTGGATCCCATGGAGTCGGAAAACAGTTCCTCGCCAATACGTGCTCCAGAGTCTTGCCCGAGGCGTCGGATCAGGGCAGGGGAAACGCTGCTTTCGGCAAAGATCGCACGAACTCCGCGCTTCCGAATCAGTTGCGACAGTGCAGCCAAATCGCCCAGTCCCGCTTCCGATGTGGTGGAAAGCCCCTGAATACCGTGTACCTCAAGGCCGTATGCCCGTCCCAGATAGCCGAATGCATCATGACTGGTAATTAGCACCCGTGAGGCCTGTGGAATTGTGGATATGATTTGTCTCAGGTCGCCGTCCAATACCTGCAATTGTGACAGGTACAGTTTCATCCTGGCTGACAGGGTCGCCTGTTGATCGGGCAACAGCCTTTCCAGAGCCTGGCTGACCAGAGGAACGACCTCGCTCCACAACGTGACGTCTCCCCATATATGAGGATCAAAACCGTGTTCTATGGTTTCGTCACCAATCAATCGATCCACGGGGAGCAGATCTCCTACAGATAGAATGGTTACCCCCCGCTTTTCCGCCTGTTTCAGGGTATCGGCAAGGCGACCTTCCAGGCGCAGCCCGTTGATGACCACCAGATCGGCTTGCAGAATACTGCCGAGATCGCGTGTTGTCATGCGATACTGGTGTGGATCAGCGCCTGCAGGCATTAGCCCCGTGACCTCGAAGTCGTCCTGTGCCAGTGTTTGTACCAGCTCGGTCAACATAGTGGTGGTGACTACGACACGAGGTTTCGCAGCCAGCAGCGCGGGAATCAGCAATAGACATAGAAATAATTTTTGCATCAATCCAACTACATACTTTGATTAATCAAAGTAAAGATATTTCGTAAAAAAAATGATTTCTCAGATTTGGAGGTTCAAGAGTGGGATTCCTGGAAGAGTGGTCGATCACAACGTTTCCTAAAGGTGGCAAATATAGAAGCTAATACGGCTGACTGGTATGACTTCGTGATCGACGCTGTTTACCGAATTGTTGCATAATGGGTCAGTTATGGAATCGTGGACCTTGTTGATCCTGTATGCGGCATTGGGGACCGGACATTGTATGGCGATGTGTGGAGGTTTTGCGATCCTTGCTGCAGGGAAGGAGAAGAAAGGGGTTTCCATGTTGGGGCGGCTGCTATTGTATTTTTCCGGGAAAAGCCTGACCTATCTGTTTCTGGTTTTGACCCTGAGTGTGTTGACGGGAGTGGTCAGCCAGTGGTGGAGTTCATGGAATGTCGGGTATTATCTTGGCTTATTGACTGGCGGGAGCATGATACTGTTTGGCTGCTGGCAAGCGTTACTGTTTATACGGGCGCGTCGGGCAGGTAAAGTACTGCGGGTTCCAGGCGAGGATGGTTGCCGCGTGAATGGCAAGCTGCGTCTGATGAAGAGTCCGTTGTCGGCCTTTTTTCTCGGGTGGATAAACGGGTTTCTGCCCTGTGGTTTTCTTTGGCTTGCCTTGTTATACCTTGCGCAGTGGGAGAGTACGAGTGAGCAAATACTGGGAGTACTGGTTTTTTCGCTGATGACATCCCCTGGTTTGTTGGTGGCCGTTGGGATAGCGCGTATTTTTCGTCGTCAATGGATGCGTTGGTCATTACCGGTCAGTGCGGCGGCGTTACTGTTGTTTGGCTCGGTGGTCATTCTTCGTTCTGGAGACTGGCTGCCATCATCGTGGCATCACGTCCTGATGCCCTCGGTGTCGCTGGAGGTGAAT
>CAZYDZ010000034.1:0-4046 GCA_964646535.1 uncultured Opitutaceae bacterium | reverse complement strand
CTGCGAGATGGGGTGTTGTACACCACCGCCGTCCAGATAGGGAGAGAATCAAATGTGTAGGTTCCTTGCGAGGGCTTGGCATGAAAGCGGTTATGTATGAACCATTTTTTACAGGTGCGTTATGAATAAGTGGCGTTGGATATCGTTGTTTATAGGGCTTGTCTGGTTTTCATTACCATTGCTCTTTCCTATCGAAGGGCTGGCTTTTGAAGCACGCGTGACGATGGCGATCTTTCTGATAGCGGCCTGGTACTGGGTTACTGAGCCGATCCCGATTTATGTCACATCGCTGCTGATTGTATTCCTGCAGGTCTTCTTGCTCAGCGACCAGAGCCTGATTCTCAATCGCATTGGATTTACAGAGGGAGTGGAGGCCCCTACGTATGATCGAATCCTTGGGACGCTTTCCCATCCGATTATCATTCTGTTTTTGGGGGGATTCGTATTGGCGAGAGCAGCCAGCAAATATCAGATGGACAGGATGATCATTCGGGTGTTTCTCAAACCCTTTGGGAGTTCACCTGCCGCTGTACTGGCGGGAAGCATTCTGGTGACCTCGGCGTTGTCGGCCTTTGTCAGTAACACGGCGACAACCGCGATGATGATGACCGTGATATTTCCTCTGGTGGCGCAGATGAAGGAAGATGATCGTTTTCGTATTGCGTTGGCGTTGTCGATACCGTTTGCGGCTAACATAGGCGGCATTATCACTCCTATCGCAAGTCCTCCCAATGCCGTGGTATTGTCTGCTCTGGAGGCGCAGGGAAGGTCCATATCGTTTACAGATTGGATGATACTGATGCTGCCAATGGTCGTTGTGACCCTGATCTTTTTCTGGTTTCTGTTAGTTAAGATGTTTCCAACGAAAGCGCGTTTTGACGTACGGTTGGAAAAGAGCGATGATCAGAAGATTGGATGGCGTCTGTACTGGCTGTATTTTGTGTCGGCAGCGACCGTGGCGCTGTGGTTTACAGAAGCATTACACGGTATTCCCAGCGCTTTGATCGCGTTAATACCCGTAATTGGCCTCACCGCATTTGGTCTGATTGATCGAGATGATATTCGTGGACTGTCATGGGAAGTGCTCTGGCTGGTTGCTGGCGGGATTTCCCTGGGGAGCTCCATGAAACAGACCGGTCTGGCTGAATGGGTGGTGATGCAGATGCCATTGCAGGGAGTGGGCACGATCGGGATCTTTCTCGTGATTGCGCTGGCGGGTTGGCTGTTGGCGACATTCATGAGCCATACGGTGACCGCATCATTGTTGATTCCCGTTGTGATCAGCCTGTTTACCAGTGGAATGTTGGACAACGCGCCGCCACTGGAAATTCTGGGATTGGTTGTGGTGTGTGCCAGCAGTCTGGGTATGATGTTGCCGATATCGACACCGCCGAATGCGATTGCTGCGGCTACGGGTCTTGTAACCACCAAGTCCATGATGCGCGCAGGTTTTCTGGTGGGACTATTCGAATGTGGATTATTGCTGGTGATCGCCCGCTATTACTGGTCGTGGATATTAGGCTAATGGTTTCTGATATGGATGTTCCAGAGTTGTCATTGTAAGAAAACTACTATCAACTCATAACCGAGATGAGTTGGTGGCGTTGGACAGCATTGTTTCTCGGAGTATTCTGGTTTGGATTACCATGGTTATTACCGTTGTCCGAATTGCCCTTTGAGGCACGGGTGACGATGGGTATATTCCTGATAGCGGCCTGGTACTGGGTGACAGAAGCAATACCGATATACGCCACATCGCTGATGGTGATTCTATTGCAGGTATTCATACTCAGCAAAGAGAGTGCAATTCTACGTTATGTGGGATCCTCCGAGGGGATCGAGCCACAATCCTACCAAAACTATCTGGCGGTACTGGCAAACCCGATCATCATTCTCTTTCTGGGGGGATTTGTGTTGGCGCGAGCCGCTGTCAAATATCAGTTGGATCGCACCCTTATGCGGGTATTTCTTAAACCGTTTGGCGGGACCCCCGCGGGAGTCCTGGCAGGGCTGATCCTGATTACATCGGTGGTTGGCTCTTTTGTGAGCAATACCGCGACCACGGCAATGGTAATGACGGTTATATTTCCATTGGTTGCCCAATTGGAGCCTGGAGACCGTTTTCGTATTGGTTTGGCATTATCCATACCTTTTGCGGCAAACATTGGAGGTTTGATCACACCGATTGCGAGCCCGCCAAACGCAGTGGTGCTCGCAGCTCTGGAGGACCAGGGAGTACATGTCTCATTTTCCAAGTGGATGCTGTTGATGTTTCCGTTAGTGGCTGTGATGCTGATCATTCTCTGGTATATGCTGCTGCGGATGTATCCGACCAAGGCACGCTTCAATGTACACTTCGAACGGGAGAGGACGCAGGAGGAAAGGAAGCGTTATTGGGTTTACCCCATCTTCACGCTGACCGTCCTGTTATGGATGAGCGAATCGCTGCATGGCATTCCCAGTTCGCTGGTGGCATTGATTCCAATTGTATTGTTGACTGCGTTTAGTCTGATTGACCGCGATGACATTCGCGGGTTATCCTGGGAAATTCTCTGGCTCGTGGCAGGGGGGATCGCGCTGGGTGTTTCGCTGCGCGAGACAGGCCTGGCAGAGTGGATGGTGTTGCAGGCTCCACTGGGAGGACTGGGAGTGCTCGGTCTGCTCACAGTGGTTGTTGTGACGGGTGGGGTGATTACCAATTTTCTCAGCAATACCGTAACCGCCTCCTTGTTGATACCTGTGGTGATCAGTCTCGTCACTGGAGGGATATCGGGAGTGCCAGGGGATATGTCATTAATAATTGTGATGGGGTTAACCGTGGTATGTTCCAGCAGTCTTGGGATGACATTACCAATATCCACTCCACCCAATGCGATTGCGATCTCCACGGGTTTGGTGAATCCCGTTTCAATGATGCGCGCGGGACTAATGATTGGCGTGCTTGAGGGAGCGTTGTTGTTGCTTATGGCCCGTTATTACTGGCCGTGGATCTTGTCATGAAATGGTTGTCCTATACGTCGGGAAGCCAGAATACAACGTAGAGGAGTTGCAGATCAATTGCCAGCAGGATGGCGATCAATATCCATGAGAGAGGGATTGGCTTGTGCTTTGCGGCAGCGGGGGCTGATTTCCTTGAGGTCATGGTTATAGCCAGTTCAGTTTTTGACGCATGATGGAGAAAGTCGTGCGGTGTGGATCCTGCAACAACAACAGGGGCTGCGAGTGGCGACTGATACGGATTGGAAATGCATCGGGGTCGTTGCAGACATCATAGCCGTCAGAGATGATTGTGAATTCAGCGTGATTTTTCAGTTGGATCTCAAGGCGAATCTCCTGGTTCAGAATCAGAGCGCGGTTGGATAGTGTGTGTGGACAAATAGGAGTCATGACAAACACAGGGGAGTCGGGGGCGATTAATGGACCGCCTGCGGAAAGATTGTAAGCTGTCGAGCCAGTGGGCGTGGAGAGAATCAGACCGTCACAGCGGTATTCGGTGACAGGCAGACCGTCACAGGATACCGCGAGGTGAATCATGTGTGCCGAATTCTTCTCCTTGATGACGATATCGTTGAGCGCAATGGACGTATGCCCGTTGGATAATGTGACTGAGAGCAGGCTGCGGGATTCCTGACGGTATTCGCCTGCCAGCATGCGGGGGAATAAATGGACAGCTTCTTCCGAGGAAAAAGCCGTCAGATAACCCAATTTACCCTGGTTGATACCGACTACGGGGGTGTTGGTACGCACGGCTTCACGCACTGCGCCGAGCAGGGTACCGTCACCGCCGACCGTGCAACATAGATCATAGCCGTCCAGGGCGCCTTCCTGCAGTGGATGTGCGGCGCTCTCTCCTGTTTCGATTCCCTGTTCGCGGGCAAGGGCGGTGAGCTCATCGGCCAGCTTACGGCTGCCAGGTTTCTGATGATTGATTAAAAACAGGATTTTGCGATAAGAAGCCACGGTAGGGAAGCTAAGCGGAAAAAACAGAATTTGGCAAGCAGTGCAGTGGACAGGGTGGACAGGGTGGACAGGGTGGACAGGGTGGA
>CAZYDZ010000033.1:4709-15072 GCA_964646535.1 uncultured Opitutaceae bacterium | reverse complement strand
CAGTATGTGCGGATCGGCGACACCGCCGAGCGCACCACCACCGCCACCGAATATGCCCGTGTGGCGCGGCTCGCTCAACAGCGCGGTGTTCCCGCTCTCTGGGCTGATCCCGCTCTGCCTGCCTATTCACCCCCGCCACAGCGATCGACCAACAAGACCGCACTCGACACCCTGCGCGGCCTGCTGCAGTGGCATCCCTCCGCCATGATCTGGGTGGATTATTCCACCACGCCAGCCACCATCCGCTGCGCCGACGGCTCCGCAGAGGCGCCAGTCGCACCAGTGGGACTGTTGACCCTGCGCCCCTCCGTACCCATAACCGTTGCAGGCTGGACACCCGGACTCATTCACGGCGGGGATACCTACCGTCCCGCCTCCCTGGGCGAGATCCGCATCGGTGCGACCGATGGCGATATGGATGTGGAGGATCTCGCCGATCTGATCCCCGCTGGAGTGGTCATCCACTACCAGGGGGCCGATGTCGATCCTGCTCCCACGGCCGTAATCGGCGATCTCTCCGTCGACCTCACTCCCGCTTACATCCATCGCTGGCCCGCGGAAACCCCCGCCACAGGTCTGGATGTCGTGGCCCAGACCATCGACTGGCGTGATCTCCCGCTACCCTCCACCAACCTCGCCAAACTCTGGCACCAGAGCCTGTCTGCACTGCGCTGGAAAGGCTCTTGCACCCTCGTTGCAGAGACCGTGCAAATCGGCTCCCACCTCGGCCACACCATCAATATCGACGGCGGCCGCCCCGAATGGGCCGAAATGAACGGTCTCATTCAGCAGGTCGACTACGATATCGACACAGGCACCACCACCATCCGGTTCGGCCCCGTACCACACTGGACACTCCAGGACTGGGTCACTCTCTTTTTCCGCCGCCAGTCCGATGTCGGCGCACCCACCGACACCCGCAGGGACTGGGGCGCAGGAGACATCTCCATCCCGCCTGACCGTCCCGCAGACCCCGACGATCCCGATAATGAGGACCAGTGGGAAAAAGAGGCTCTGCATGTCATCTGGATGTGCCGCAACGGCAAACCAGCCCGCCTGCGCGTGAAGGGGCAATGGGAGAAAGAAGTCACACCCCCATGAGCTCCTATTGGCTGGCTTATCCCGAATGGGGTTATGCGGGCACCTGCATTGCTCATGCCCCGTACGTCTACCGCGACTGGCATGCAATCATCAACGGACTGCCACTGATGCAGTTTTTCTGGATGCTCGACAAACTGGAAGCCACACTCGAACTGGAGCTGAAGGTCGACTATGATACCTACTACGGCCCCATCGGCTGGGTAGATCCCTGGAGCGAAACCACCACCCGCACCGCTACTGGAATGTGGGGCGGCGGCCACGACCAACCCTGGCACCGCACCTGCCCCGAATTCCCTGGCAATACCATAGACACAGGCTGGAACGGCGACTGGCAGCCCTGGTATCCCCCCATGGGCGGCTCCATGCCCAGCATCACCCCAGTCTACCGCGGCGGCACCGCCAACTGGTCAGGCCACGAACTGTTGCGTTCCATGCCCATCTACCGCCTCGCTGACCTCGGCTACGCCCTCCCTCCAGTCGGCAACCTCATCCGCATGACCAGTTCCATAGCAGGGGAACTCAGCGGCGCCCTTGACCCGATTTACACACTCACCCTGCATCCCACCTCCACCGACGAAATCCAGCCAGATAATATATCCATCCACTGGATCGAACTCGGCCGCACCCGTTTCCCCCTATATCTCACCCGTCTCACACCTTGGGATTTATCAGAAGATTTCGGCGAAGCCTCGCTGGGCGTGAATGCCTCCGACAATACCCTCACCATCACCGGCGTCACTTCCTCCCTCTGGCCCACCATCCCCGAAATCCCCGACCGCCGCATCGAGCACAAACTCACCATCACCTTCAACCCCACCTGGTTCCCCGACCTCGGCTACCCCGAATAGCCCCAAAAAGCCAAATTCCCTAAACCTCCGAAAAAATTCCTTAAACCTTCTGGCGGCTTACACTCAACCCTACTTACAATTACCAGAAGACGTTCAGCGCGTCGAATGCCCTGAGCCTGTCGAAGGGCTTTTCTGGCTCTATATCTTGTACTGTGTGAACGGAAGCTACTACGTGGTGGCCTCTTATCCTATAATCTTACATTACATCAGCCATAGGCAGCGAAATCCAGAATGTTGCGCCCGTTCCATTTGCGGATTCGCATCCCACCTCACCGTGCATCAATTCGCCCAAACGTTTGGCAACCGCGAGTCCGAGTCCATGACTCGTTTCACCGCCCGTCGGCGCCAGACCCGTTCGACGGAATGCGCGAAACAGGTCTTCCCGATCTTCCTCTGCGATTCCTGGTCCCTCGTCCGATACCTCGATTCGTGCGAGACTGCCGTCCTCCGCTACGGCGATCGCAACCTGTACATGGCGGGAAGCGGAAGGGGTCAAACACCAATGGCGCTAGTTTAAGGAGGTCATCGCAGATTTCTACTGTAGGAACGGCTTTACGCCGTGACCAGATCGGCACTATTTCGGATCGTGTCGTAAATCCACCTACATCGCTCCGATACGGATAAGGTAGGGTCTTAAACTAGCGCCATTGAGGTCAAACCTTCTTTTCTGATCAAAGAAGGCGTTTTGTGGGTGTGACGTTTGATCCAGGTGTCAAACTGAGGGGTATTGTATCCAAATAAAGAGGCGATCTCCTTGATCTCTTTTTTGCTGTTCAGAAGCTGCTGGATCGCATGGCGCAGCCGAAACTGGTCGCGGTAGGCCTTGGGCGTGGTGCCGTACTGTTTTTGAAACAAACGGAAAAACTGGGGACGACTCAGGCCTGCTTCCCTGGCTAGTCGGTTGATATCCAGGCCTATGTCTGTGGGCATGGTTTTCAGGTGGCTGGCGATGGGCACCAGTCGTTCGTCCACTTCCCGAATGTAGCTCCAGCCCATTTTCTTTTCTTCCGCCATCCCCAACCAAATGCGTACCCAGTCGTCGAACAGACAACGAAATTCGAAGTGCGATTTCATGGAAATCTCCTTTTCATACAGATAGTATTCCGTTTTTTCTTTTTCCGCCACACTCTGGCACAGACGCACTGTTTTCTCTTCCAGAATAGGATGTTTGCCCAGTTTCCATATCTGGTTCTGCAAGGGAGAGACCAAATTACCCTGCCCCGTCCATGACATGAAGAATCCAATGTAGGTGTATTGGCTGTGGATCTTCATTTGCTTGGCGATTCTGCCAGGCGGAATAAAAATCCACTCGCCGGAATGAACCGCAATACTCTTGTTGCCTTTGCGAATGTTCAGTTGTCCGCTGGATATATAGAACGCAGTGTAGAAGTATTGGTAGGTGTATGGGTAATCAAATCCAGTTTGGGCGTGGCGTTCATACGCCCAGTTCAGATCAAAGCGCAACAGATTCCAGTATTCCTGGCGTAATAAGGATGGATTATTTTCTTTGGGTATCATTGTGTTATCAATGAGTATCATTTGGGGGTTTTTGCAATGACTTTTATATTTTCGTTGTTCAAATGCTTCCTTATGCCAGACGTCTGTGCACCAGGCGTTGGTCTAACTCTGAATAAACACACAACCCTCGAGTACGTATGACACAATTCCATAAGAACACCTTCAAAGACTCATTCAACCGCAAATGGCTGGCCTTATTCATTGCACTCTGCATAGGGCTAACATACTTTACTGTGCCGCTAAACGCACAGGTTTCTGTTTGGACTGGAACCGCAGCGAGTGAAACCCCCTTTGAGCCATTCAATACATTCTATTGGAATGGCAACTGGCAGGCAAACAATCCACCCACAGGGGATATTCCCCGATCTATGGAATTTGGTCAATCTGACTGGTATACGGCAATCGTTGACGACAATGATGGTGATTATTATCGGGTGGGCTCCCTGATGTTTAAGAATAACGCATCTTCTTATATCCTGTCAGGAGAAAGATTGATCCTGGACAACGGGTCCGTACTTCGTAACGAAAGCGCTTCCTTGCAAACGATTCATACGGACCTCCAGTTCGGACTGGAGAGTTCCAGCAACAATATTGTCATGAACATAGAAACCATTGCTGGCGAATTACTATGGATCGGCGACGCGACCAAATCCACCAGTGGAACCCTGCGTATTTATAAGACGGGGCTGGGAACCTTCACGGTGGGGGGAGTTTCCACGCTTGATCTGGGTGCTGATTCAGGCTTTGTTCATTATCAGGGAGAGATCAAAATCCTCGCTCAGAATAGCACGACCAACATCAGTCCCATTGCCTTGCACGGTGGCAATCTGCGGATCGTTGGGATGGAAACGGGGGATTCGGCAATCAATACAAGTCTGGGGTTTTTTGTTCACAATTCACATCAGGGAGCACGGTATTCCAAAATCATTGTGGATCCCAATGGAGGGGACAGTACACAACTGAATATCACAGGAATGAATGCAGTTAATACGTCCCAGCCATTCGCAGTTCATTTTGATCTCTCGTCTGCAAATTCCTCCGTACACTTTTCCTACAATGATCTTCGGCGGTACAATAATGTGGTTCCCGTTTATACGGTTACTGACACCAGTGGCAAAACGGGTTTTGCAACCTTGGTCAGTAGTGATGGCGGATGGAATGTCTCTCGTTTATCAACTCCTGATGATCTTCCTACCACAGGTAACTACATCTATTCTGGTGGAGCCAATTATCAGGTGGCTCTTTCTGGCGGAATTCACAGCTTTACTCCTGGCAATGTAGCTGCCAATAGTCTGGCAGGCTGGTCGGCTTCCACATTAACCCTGAAGGGCAATGGTACGCTTGATCTCACAGATCGGTATCTGGTTGCGCCATTCATCCTGATTGAGGAAGGGACTGGAAACTTTACCGTTGAGGGTGCTGGTTTGGCTATAGCGTACGACCACCCTTTTGGTCATGACATATCAGCATATGATATGCGTATCTTTTCTCATCGCGCGTCCGGGGATGGTAAGCTGATCATTAATACGAACCATATCGGGTTTGTATTGGATGGTGGGCATACAAGCCCTGCGAGCATTCCCTATTCCAATATTCTTAACTCGAAGCTAGCCGTATTTGGCCATGGAACTACTATTATCAGAAGTGAAACGGGTAACCTGTTGGGTGGTATCTATGTGCAGGACGGCCGTCTGCAGATTGAAAGCGATGCGTTCCAATCTTCGGGTTTTGTAGAAGTGTATGAGCAAGCCAGTCTGAGTGGAAGCGGGCAGATTGGCGGCGGAGACAAGTGGGTGTGGGTTGGTGCAAACGCATATACGGGTGAAGCTGTACACGACGGTACCACCTGGGTAACGGTCAATGTTTATACACAGGCAACCCTGGATGCAACGCCCACTGAACATATTACATCCAGTCTGCGCGGTTTGCAGATCTACGGTTCGGTGTTCATGGATAATGACTCTGCTTTGTCGATGACACTGACCTCGGATGTATTGGCTGGGAATTACAATCCGTTACGCGTCCATGCCAACAATCCGTCCAGCACCGTGATCAGTCTGAATGGGGACTTACAGGTGGCCTTGCAGCAGTATCTCTCCACCGAGTTGTGGGTGACCCTGGTGGAGACAGATGGTTTGATGGGTGGCTTTTTCACTTCTGTTAATGGAGGTACCTTTGGCGACGACAATCACTTTGTGCTCACCTACGGGGGTATCGATTATGATTTTTATCTGCACTACAATCACGATCTCGGTGGTGGCCTGACTGGACTCGTTTTGCAGGCGATTCCAGAGCCGTCGACGATTACCTTGATTTTTGCGGTAGCCATTGGAGGATTGCTGCTTCTACGGAAGAACCGAAAGAAAGTTGAGTGATTTCCTTCTTTTACCGGCCGCCCGTCCAGGTGTAGGCGGGCGGCCGATTTCTGTTTATGGGAGAGAATCGCCATGGCAGCTTGCCCCCCTGTGCTTACACGTATCCTCCCTTCTTCGCGGCTTCGCATGAGATCCGTTTCCCTTGGTGCTTGGTGCCCCTTGTGCCTCCGAGAGAGTCCCCTTCCCTCTGCACAACCTACACCACCTGCGGTTGCAAAATGCCTTAATGGCTTTTGCTGGCAAATCCTGACGCAATCGTCCATAATACCTTCAAGGGTCTAGTACCCTGTACTGCTTTTCTTTTCCTGAAAGGTTCGGTAAATATGAAGAACACGATAAATCGAATTCTTAATTACGCTCTCTATCTGCTTTTCTGCCTGATGGTGGGAACAGGATCGGTCCTCCTTTTTCGACTGCCGCCGCGAAGTGGAAGACTACAGTTGATGGGATTGACCCGTCATGAATGGGGAAACATTCACTCGTGGTTCGCTTACGGTTTTATTGCTCTTATCCTGGCTCATTTGATCGTTCATCGGGTATGGTTGGCTAAAATTGCCTCCGCCAATCGGGCTTGGCGCCTGTGGATTGGGCTGTCTCTGGGCCTCCTGCCGATTCTCTTCCTTCTGGTGTATCCCATTTCACGCTAAAAGTCTCTCACCAAGGCACCAAGAGCACAAAGGCTCACGCAAAAGCGCTCCTACGTTTCTATGTCCCCCTGTGCACTCCTTTTTCGCAGCTTCGCGTGAGATCCGTTTCTCTTCGTGTCCTTTGTGTCTCCGTGAGAGACTTCTATTAACGCTCTCGATATAAAACAGGGGAACCAACTTGCGGGTTTTCATGTCTCACAATCGGTTATCATTCATCATGACAATGCTGTTAAAAAAAGTCCTGTGTGTAATGCTTTTGCCGATTGGTTCCCTATTACAGGCGATGCCTGTCGCGGTGGAAGGAACTGCTGCTGCTGAAATTATTCTGGAGGGGGACACTGCACCCGAAAGACATGCTGCGGAAGAGTTATTGACGTGGATTCGACGTATCTCAGGCGCCGATCTTCCCGCTGATTCAGTCGAGGGAAAACAGCCATCAAAAATTTATCTCGGCACACCTGAAACCTCACCGATGATTCGCAAGGTCACAGAACAATACTATGCGGACGACCTGGCGAAACTGAACGATAACGATGGTTTTGCAATCCGCAGGAGAGGCAACCATCTCTACATTTTTGCGTCACAGCCCAAGGGTGTGTTGAACGGAGTCTATCGCCTGCTGGACAAAAACAGTGACATCATTTTTGTGCGCGCGCTGGAGAGTGAAGAGGGTTTCGGCACGATTTATTCCAAAAATCCCAATCTCTCGCTGACACAGACGGATATGCTGGAAGTACCCACTTTTCGAATACGCGGACTACAGGGAGATCCCTCATGGAGCGCACGACTGATGACGCGCAACCGCGTTTTTCTTCCGCACAATACCAAGACGAAAACACTACTGGATCATACGGGTACAGAGTACATCACCAACAAACACGGTGTTCAGCCACAGGATTTCAAGGACAAGCCTGAGTTTTTCGCATGGGTAAACGGTAAACGCAGCTCCTCTCCGTTTTACAGTCAACTCTGCTATACAAATCCCGAGCTGGCGGGAGTCTACCTGCAAAGGTTGAAAGAAGCCGCGACACAACTGCCTGGAGTCTCAACATTCGACGCACAACATGCGGACAACTGGCGCGTCTGCGAATGTCCTGTCTGCACCCAGCCGTACAAGCTCGCCGACGGAACGGTCGTACAGCCAGACGACCCCGCGTTCCGCTCCACTGTGTTTTTTGACTTCACCAATCGGGCAGCGCTTATGCTGCAGGAGGAATTCCCTGGACAGCGCAAGGAGATGCAGGCGCTCGCCTATGTGTGGAGCAATCCGCCCCCCAAATTGAAACTGGCAGACAACCTGGTTGTCTTTTACGCCGCATTTGTACGCGATCAGCGCCAGCCGATTTTCCATCCCGTCAATTTCAAATGGCACCAGAGTATTGACCAATGGATACAGCAGCACAAAAATATCGAGTTTTTTGAATACTATTTCAGCAGTAAACTACCCTGGTTTTACTACCCGATCAGTGACATTATCGCCGAGGATCTACGCTACTACGCAAGGAATGGCATCACTGGGGGCATGTATCAGGACGGCCCCGATATCACCAGTACGGATTCCGACAAGCTACTGGAAGGCGGAAAAATAACAGGTGCGGAATTCTATGATCTGTCCGCCATTGAATTCTGGGTGACCAGCCGCCTCTACTGGGATCCCAATCAGGATGTGGAGGCGCTGCGCGACGAATTCTGCCGCCGCGCTTATCGCGAAGCCGCGAAACCAATGCGCAAATTTTTCGCAGCCATCCGCGAAATCTGGCGGAACGATCCCTCCCCCACCTACTACAGTGACGACCCGATCATGGCAGTACGCCGCTATATCGTTGAAAACAAACAGCAGGAACCCCTGCGCGCCCTGTTGGCCGAAGCGGAGTCGAAAGCTCAGCATCCAGGATCGAAGGGATTGATCCAGCGCGCCCAGCGCCTGTTTGAAAAATGGCTGGTGGAAGAAAATAAACTCGGCGCCCGCGTTACCCTGGACATCCCATACCGCAAGGAATCCATGTCCGACAACCTCGATTTCACCTCCGACGCCTGGCAACAGGCCGCGGTCATCGACGGGTTTCTCCCGATGGGCAAACCACAGGAAACCGCAAAATCCAAAACACGGGTCCTGCTACTGCACGACCGCAATCATTTGTATCTGGCCTTTGAATGTTTCGAAACACCTGAACAGATCGCAAACATCAAGGCCATGCAAACGGGCTCCAGCCTGGACGATTGGAACGCCATGGGTAACACCTACATCGAGATGTTCCTTGACGGCGACCAGAAGGCAGCAGGCAGCTACTACCAGCTTGCCTTCGGCATTAACGGCAACCGCTACGACGGGCAGGGCTACTCCAACACATGGTCCAAACCATGGTCTGTGAAAACCGCTGTCCACGATGACGCATGGCGAGCCGTGGTCACCCTCCCGCTCGACAGTATCGGCGTGGACATCACTGTGGATCAACAGGTCGGCAGCATGCTGCTACGCAGCGACAGCACCAGTTGGCAGGGCGGCAACGTCCACCAACCCGCAGGCTTCCAAACCCTGCGCCTCCTACTGGACTGAGGGTCGCGGCATAAAGCCGCTCCTACGCCAGCGACTCAAAGGCCTTGCGGACATAGGCGCGCGAGTCCTTGAGGTAGGCGCGGGCGGTTTCGTTCAGAGGCTTGCCGAGTTGCCGCTCGGTGCGGGCCAGGATCAGATGGAACTGCCAGAAGTGATCCTGGGTGGTATCCACGCCCCAGGTGCGTGCTTTCTCATCGATTTTTTCTCCCTGCAGGGCCTTGTACAACGAACGGGTCGTGGGCAATTGTGCCTTCTTTGCGTCCAACTGGGAAAGCAGTGTGCGCTGGATTGCCAGCAGAGGCTCGGGATCGGAGACTTTCTGTGCCAGCCGCTCGCAGGTGAGGGCGATCAGCGTACTGACATTAAAGGGCCAGGATTCGCGCGCCAGCGCGGCCAACTCTGCAATGCACTGTTCCGTGCCGCACACCCGCAGCAAGGCTGCAGCCTGTAACCAGAACGGAATATCGATCACCTGGCTGAAGGGTCCTTTGTTGCCTTCCTCTCCAATGGAAATGCCAGCCTCACGGGTTTTCACTGCCTGTAGCAGGCGTGACTCCGCCCTTGCGTCACCCTGCATGGCAAGCACCGTGGCTGCGTAAAAGGAAACATGCGGATCAGCAGAGACGAGCCGTTCTGCCACCGCATCGCTGACCGCCGCCAGACGATACAATTTCCACAGATGAATTCCGCTCTTGCCCGTATCCAGTTGCTGCAGCCACGCATCCGCATCATCCGCTGCTTCCGTTGACAAATACTCTTGATCGCTCTGTAGGACTCCCGTGACTTGCAACGACTTCTGCTGTGCCTTCTCCAGTTCAATGCGCTCACGTCCCCCCAACGCTCCTGTTGCCGTCAACGCCTGTTGCAAGCCAGACAAGTCGGTATTGCGGGAATCCGCATGATGACTGGCACAATGTGCGGCCGCGATCCCCGCAGCCTCGCCCAACCGTTGCATGTCGCGCTGCATGCGCACACAGTAAAAGGCATCAGGATCGATTCCCGCCGCGCGACACGCCACCCAAACATTGTTGAGACCTCTCGGCAGTAGCATGCGATAGGGCAAATCGGTGTACAGCGGATAATTAAAACAGCGACAGACCAACAAATAGAAAAACATCTCGTCAGACTCGAACTCATAATCGACGGAATGACTGTCCGCAAAGGCCGCCGCCAGCCCCAGTGTATCCGAAAAACGAGCACGATTGATCAAATCCTGCATAGTCAGTGCGACATCAGTAACAATATTGCGCGACTGGCGGATTCCCAGCAACGGAGCCAACAGGTAAGGACGCGAAGGATAACCCCAATCTGCATGCA
>CAZYDZ010000033.1:0-4699 GCA_964646535.1 uncultured Opitutaceae bacterium | reverse complement strand
GGCGGGCTCGGGTCAGGTCCTCGGGATCGGTGGCATCCACCCAACCCGAATCGAAATTCATCATGCCAATACGCCACCAGCCCTGCTCTTCAATCAGGCAGAAGGCCACCTGACTGTACGAGAGCGTTCTGCTGTCACCTGGACGCCCCTGTGTGTACGTTGCTCCTGCAAGGACACACAAATCACCATCTCCTGTACTGTCGATAAAGGTACGGGCGCGGTAGCGCACGACCCGTCCTTCGCGAATCACCAATGCCGAGTGTACAGTCCCTGATGCATCCCGCTCCACATCGAAGAGAAGCGTGTCCGCCACATAATTCACACCCGTGCGGTCGAAGTATTCGCTGATGACCAGTTTCTTGGCATCGTGGTGCCACGTTTTTCTGCCGTTTTTCTCCCAGTAGGGCGAATCACCTGACAACAGCACACTCATCTCGGTGGTCACGCGATCCACCTCTTCCTGAATCCCCCCTGAATGTCCCCCATGGTACGCTACAATCCCACCACCTGTACCCACTCCACCCGGGAAAGGCGCCTGCTCTATCGCGCACACGCGAACGCCCCTCTGCGCCGCCGATATGGCCGCCACCGCTCCCGCTGTTCCTGTCCCCGCCACCAATACATCGCACTCGATTTCCTCATAGACATCAGGCTGCACTGGCTGAATCGCGTCATGCGACTGGCCTTCATCCGATACGGGAAAGAGTCCATCCCCGCCAAACGCGGATTGCGCGAAGCTCACCCCCTGCATAAACCGATCCCCCACAGTGACGAGCTTCCCGTGTGTCAACGCAGGGCTGACCACCAGCAGGTTGTCCACCTCCACCAGCTCTTTTGATGGGCGCGCATCATACACGGGATACTCACGCAATCCGATATGGCTCACCAGAAAGCGGCTTTCAGGAAAATACCCGCGCAACACCCGTACCCAGCCCGGCATCACCTGCCACCATGACTGCGTCGCAGGCATACTGAGGCGACGTTCCCCCATCCGCGGTGAACCGTGCCAGTGCAGTTCGGGATACGCTGCCAACAATTCGGGAAGCCGCTCCGCCTCTTCAGATTCCCAGCGGCTCGACTGCAATACCAGATTGTAGCTGCTCTTCTGCGGCGGACGCAATGTTCCTGCCGCCCGACACAACGATGCCAGCAAACCATTCTCCGTCGCATCCACCCAGTATCCTCCCCTTACCTGACGCAGCCCCCCTTTCACCGCCACGGTCAACGCCGCAATGCGACCGTTATCCATCCTCACCGCCGCAGGCATCGCATTCAACAGCGGAACCCAACGTCTCCCGCGCAGCCAGGATCTCCGCATGCGTGGGATCAAAAAAACCTTCCTTTACCGCATCCAACTGACGCATCGGCTCCAGCCAATCATTCCATGCAGAAAACGCTATGTCTCCTATTTCGCCTGTCGCATTTTCCAGGGCACGCACCGACTCCCAAAGGATATCCCCCGAGGGTTCCAGCAACGCCACCGTTGCTCCTCTGTCCGCCAACACGCGGGCTGCGGCAAAGCCTGTAAAGCCAGCCCCCACGACAACAACGTCAAAATATTGCTCAAAAACGGAATGAAACAGCGGCGCCATAGTGGGCTTATTGTGCATCATCCGTTCAAAGCATACTGCACCCCGCCCGTCAACTGTCTTTACCAATCGGCCACTGGCACATTTTGAGAATTCTCTTTGCGGGTTTGTGATTTTTTGTGCTTTTTAGTAAATAAAACGCTTATCACAAAATAACTATAATTGCAGGGAACAACTATAAGCCAACTCGTGTCCCAGTAATCAGTCCTATTCACTCAATGATTAAATCCCATATCACAACCAAAAGTCTGCTCAGAACCTTGTTCTTGAGCGGATGTATTCTCAGTCTCAGTCCACTGTTCGGCTACCATCCCGACAATCCCAACTCGAAAGAGTTTCAGGCCAATGCGAAGGCCAATCGAACCCGCATTGAGGCGGCGCTCAAAGAGAATAATCAGACAGCCGACCTGGTTCACTTCACCGTATTCCCGATGAGCGACATCATGCGCCTGGGTGATGTCTACCCTGAGGACGGCAGGCTTAATGGCTCCATCCGCATCGTATTGGCCCAGGACGAATACGAACCGGGCTCCTTCCAGTTGTTCTCCTTCAAAGACCGTAAAAACGTCACGTTTACCGTCTCCGATCTGAAGAGTAAGGATGGGGCTGTACTCCCCGCCAAAAACCTGGATCTGAAAGTAGTCAAAATCTGGTATCAGAACGGCAACCGCTGGCACAGCTATTTCCAGGATATCGGCTTGCGCCTGACCCCGGAACTACTGCTCAACGACGAAAACCTGGTCAAGGTCGATACCAAGGAAGTCGCCAACTACGCCCGTATCAAGACGGACAAGGGCGAACGCTTCGAGTGGATCTCCGCACCGATAGAAATCGACCAGTCGTACGACTATGCCCGTTTCTCCGCATTCGATCCATTTCAGGAGGGCTTTGAAGACGCCAAAACCCTCCAACCGGTGATTCTGGAGGCCAACCAATTCAAACAATTTTTCCTGACTGTACACGCGGAAAAAGGCCGGAAACCGGGTGTGTACACCGGCAGCATCGCTGTCAACGAAAACGGCCGCAAGGTCAGCGAAATCCCTGTCGCGGTACGCGTACTTCCCTTTGAGCTGCCCTTGCCGATGGCCTGGCAGGACCTCGAACGCCCGTTCCTTGCTTCTATGATGGACGGTTTCAACTACGGACGAATCAATAGTTACGATCACTCCCTGACGTGGGATAAGTACCGTGAGATTCTGCTCAACGGCAAACGCCACAACCTGCTCTACCCGCATGTAGAAGCCAACAAGGAAACACTGGATCTACTCAAGGAAATCGGCCTGCCGCTCAATCCACATTTGGGCGGAGGATTAGGCGGAGGCGGATTCATCGGTACCTGGTTCGGCCACGGCAACCGTCTCACATTCGACCAGCACATGGCTGCCAAACGCGGTGCAGAAAAAGCCCGTGATTTTTACACGGAAAACCTCGGCCACACCAATGTCTATTTCTCCTGGGGTGACGAAGCAGGAGCGGTATTTGCCGTTGCCATGCGCGATTTCTACAAGTACTTCGAACAGTACGGCATGCATATAGGAATCGCCGGTCACGATCACATGTTCTACAAATCCGGTTACGCTTACGGCTGGCACATGATGGGAGGTCAACCGGAAGCCATTCACCGCATCAAACCGTGGAACGATCTTGGAGCCTATGTTTCGTTCTACGCGGGACAGCATACCGCATCGGAAAACCCGCAGTTCATGCGCCGTCAACACGGCCTGCATGGTTATCTGAACGGACTCAACATGACCTTCAATTATGAGTTTGCCCACGGTCCGTGGAACGATCTGGCCAACCCGCTCTACCGTCCGATGGTCATTGCCTACCTGAACCGCGGTGGCTTGGTGGATACCCTGCAGTGGGAAGGTTTCCGCGAAGCGATTGATGATATTCGCTACGCCACCAAACTGCAGCAGCTCGCGCAGGAGGCCATTTCCTCCGGCGACATTGAGCGCAAGCTCGAAGCCAAGCGGGCACTGCAATACATCACCCTGCTCGACAGCAGTAGCATGGACCTCAACACGGTACGTGGTGAAATGATCGAATACATTCTCAATCTCATAAAACTCGCTGCCACTGCAACCAAATGAGACCTATAGGACCCATGTCGTTCAGCCAAAGATTCATTATGAACAAAAAATATATTTTTATCGCTGGAGCATTGCTTCTCAGCACTCTTCCTGTCGCCCTTCCGATCGCCTACGCACAGGCTCCCGCAGCCAACCAGCAGGCAGAAAGCGAAACCGACAGACTGTTCAAACAACTGCTGGATACCAGCCGTCATAACGATATCGACAAAACGAGCGTGGTGGTGAAGCAATTCCTGGAGCGTCAGGATGCTTCTCCGGAACAACGCTATCGAGCCCTCTCCGAAATGGGTCGCGTTTATCAGGTGCGCAACCAGCGCGCCAACGCTATTGCTGAGTACGATAAAGCCATGCAGGTACCCGGAATCACCGCTACCCAGCAGTACGATGCCTCTATCCGCAAAGGAGAAAATGAATTAGCTCTGCAATTCACTCAGACCACAGAAGCCACCTACTACGATATCTGGCTGGATAAGGCCATGCAGACCTTCCAGGCCGCATGGAAAATTAACGGGCTGAACAACCCCCAGAAGATCGAGATTCTCAAGCGTGTGGCCAACGTCCATCTGGAAAAATTGAATGTCTCCGAGGCCAACCGTCTTCTGGAACAAGCCATTGCCCTGCCGGGGCTGACTCCCACCGAACTGGCCATCGCACGCCTCAATTATGCGGCCGTGCTGGGTCGCCAGGGAGACCGAGCCAAAACGATTGCGCTGTATGAACAGATTCTGAGCTCGGAAGGACAGAACCCGAATCAGAAAAACGACACCCATGTATTGCGTTCCGCGTTCGAAAAAGATGCTGCCGCCCAAGTCGCCTACCTGCGCAAACAGAACATCCCACTTACACGCATTGCCGATGCGATTCGCTTCCAGGATGGCAACCTTTCCCTCTCCCTGCGACGCGAGGCCCTGAAAGATCCATCCAGTACCCCGGACCAACGCTGGAATGACTATCGCAACACGATGATCCTGCTGGCGGTGGAGAAAAAACTCGATGATCTCAAGGCCTTGTTCCAAG
>CAZYDZ010000032.1:14794-15218 GCA_964646535.1 uncultured Opitutaceae bacterium | reverse complement strand
CAATCAGCAACTCTCCCTCGTTAACATTCAGTTGGAAGGTATAATCATGGGTTCCCGCCAGTTCCAGAGTGCCAAATCCGGATTTGTTGACGGTGACCGTACCAGTGAATCCCCCACTGCGATAACTGCCGCCCAGCCAGCGAATTCCAGCGTCACCGGTATTAAAATCCAGGATTACGTTTCCGTTCTGGGGAACGTTTAGGGCTGAGCTCCTCAAGTAGTCCATTGCCGATTCAATAGTCAAACGGTAGGCGCTGGCGTTGGTGATCAAGGAGTTACCACCACTTGAGGAAAGGATAAAAAGGGGATCTCCAGTAATGGTATATTCCTGTTCCGCTTCGGAGGAAATAAGCAACGACCTGATCCGATAATCAGTGTTATTGACCTCGGGAGTGTATGAGTGGAGGTAGGTGCCTGCCTTGCC
>CAZYDZ010000032.1:0-14784 GCA_964646535.1 uncultured Opitutaceae bacterium | reverse complement strand
CCAAAGATCAGATTCAAGGGAAGTGCCTGTAATGGGGAATTGGGTTGATCATTGATATCCAGCCAGTTTTCGCCAGTGTCGAAGAAGGGTTGCAAAGGGCTGGCTCCCGTCCAGTAATAAGTGTGACTCGTCTGAGCCTGTACCGTATACATGGTGAACAGCAAAAATGCCATGCACATGCCACATAAACTGGAGCGTCTGTTGAGGTGAGAACGTGTACTGAGGTCTTTCATAAGGAGAAGGGATTAATAATGTTAGGTATTAGAGAAGCCAAAATTTCGCACCCCTACAGGCATTGGCATCATCTGCCGCCAATCTTCCCTTTGTTACATGAAGAAATGGAAGGAAAAAGACCGTATATGTCCTAAATCATAATAAATATGTCCCAAATCAATGATTGAAATCCGCCGTTTTCCCCCACGTCCACTATTTCTTCGCCTTGCGTGGTTTTTTGCGATTGGGGAAACAATGCTGGCAGACGGAGCAGGATAAGCCATCGCAACGGCGGGCAGGACAAATCTCACGCCCGTAAAAAATGATCCGCAGGTGCAGCGCGTTCCAGTCCTTCTCGGGAAACAAACGTTTCAGATCACGCTCGGTCTGTTCCACGGATTTGCCGTTGGTCAGCTCCCACTGCTGCGCCAGCCGATGGATGTGCGTGTCTACGGGAAACGCAGGGACACCAAACCACTGCGTCATCAGGACGGATGCCGTCTTATGCCCGACACCAGGCAGACTTTCCAGCGCGTCCATATCCGCAGGGACTTCACCATGGTATTGCTCCAATAAAATCCGCGACAGATTCCAGATCGCCTTCGATTTGGCTGGTGACAATCCGCACGGCTTGATGATGGATTCAATCTCTGCAATGGACAACCTGACCATATCCCGTGGATTATCTGCCCTGGCAAACAACAACGGGGTAATACGGTTGACCCGCTCATCCGTACACTGAGCCGACAGCAAAACTGCGATCAATAGCGTATAGGCATCCTTGTGCTGCAAGGGAATGGGAGTCTCCGGGAACCATTCCGCCAAACGTTGATTCAACCAAGCTGCACGTTCTTTTTTATTCACAACAATGCCTGTCAGTAGAAGCGCAAACACCCTTTCCAGCCAAGCTCAAAGCACGACCAGCACATCCCTTTTCTCTCCGAGGGGAACTTTACTTCCGATCCTTCCGCTCCCGCTTCAATTCCTGCCAGTGCTTCAGGCGGTCGGCAATCAGTTTTTCAGAACCGTTGGCAGCAGGTTCGTACAGGGCAAGTGGAGTTTCCAAATACTCCTGACCCGATATCGCCTCGGGAAATTCGTGACTGTACAGATAGCCTGCTCCCTGTCCCATCTTCTTGTTCAATGCCGTGTGGCTGTCACGCAAATGCAGCGGTACTGGCTGCAACGGAAAATCCTTTACCGCTTTTTTCGCAGCCGCCAGCGCCATTGTGGCGCTGTTGCTCTTGGGAGCAGTGGCAAGAAATAGTGTGGCGTGAGCCAGATTCAGTTCGCACTCAGGCTGCCCCACCCATTCACACGCCTGAAAAGCCGCCACCGCAACAGGCAGACCGCGCGCATCGGCCAATCCGACATCCTCCGAGGCCAGAATCACCAGGCGACGCGCAATAAAGCGTGGATCTTCCCCACCCTCCAGCATGCGCACCAGCCAGTACATGGCCGCGTCAGGATCACCACCGCGCACGCTCTTGATGAACGCGGACGCAATATCGTAATGGTCGTCCTCTTTTGCATCGTAACGCTGGTGACGCTCACCACCAAAACGTTGCAAGTGTTCACGCGTAATCTCCTGCTCTCCCTCAGCCAGCGCCTCAGCCAGGGTTTCCAGATTGTTCAGCCCTTTGCGCAAATCGCCCCCCGAAGCAATCGCCAAAGCCTCCAGCACATCATCACCGGCATGCAGATTCAGTTTGCCCAGCCCGCGCTCGGCATCGGTCAACGCATGTTGCAACGCCTTCACCAGGTCCGCCACGGCAAGCGGTTCCAAACGAAACAAATGACTGCGACTCAACAGTGGCGGTATCAGGTAAAAACCTGGGTTTTTGGTCGTGGCGCCAATCAGGCGAAAATATCCCTTCTCCAGGTCGGGCAGCAACACATCCTGCTGAGAACGGTTGAACTGATGAATCTCGTCAATAAACAGAATCATGTCCTTCCCTGCCTGATGGCGTATCTGCTGCAACACCTGGCGCAATTCGGCCAGATTGGCCAGCACCGCGTTCAACGAAATCATTTCCGCATTACAGGAGGCCGCCACCACTCTGGCCAGGGTGGTCTTCCCACACCCAGGTGGCCCGTAAAATAACAGGCTGCCGAACCGATTCCGTTCAATCAACCGTGGCAATAATGCGCTCTCCCCCAATATCTGGTGATGCCCGACAACCTCATTCAAGGAACGCGGACGCATCCGCTCCGCCAACGGCACACGCAATGGCTTCGCCGTCTCCCCCGTAACAGGAGCCGCAAACCCAAACGCCATCTGATCATCCCCGCTGGCCGACATCCTCCCAACATCTCACAAAATCCCCGCGCGACACAACCCGATTCATTTATCGGCGCTGGTACATTTTGGCGGGTTCCCTCCTACATCATGAAACCACCAGAGGACACCTCCTATTCGGTTCCACCCTCAGATCGATTTTTCCAATTGCTCAATCAGGCGCAGGATATTCGGATTGGGGCGGGATGCCTGCGCTTTGCGCAGATACGGCAGCGCTGCTTTCAGATCTCCGCGCGCCACTTCCATACGCCCGAGCGCAATCCATGCATCCACCTGTTGCTCAGGTACCAATGCGGCGCGCTCCAGATAGAATTCCGCCTGCTCATAATCTTCCAACGCGAGATAACTGTCCGCTACCCGCAATAAGGCAACTCCATGCAACGGTTGCTTCTTCACCAAAGGCAGGAGCAGAGACAACGCAGAGTCATACTGCTCTTTTTTCTGTAAAAAAACGGCCTCGGCCAATTGCAGGCCCTCCCGCATCTCCACCGACTGCGACTTGTCGACACGCGACCTGATCAGGTTCACCAGGCTTTCCGCTTCGTCCAGATACAACCGCTCCACAAAATAGTTCAGCGCTCGCAATGCCGTATTGATCTGCAGATCGCTGGCTTGACGCACCGCGTCCGTATACGCCTGCAATGCCAGTTGCGGAATATCTTCGCGTAAATACAGGTCTCCCAAAAGGAACAGGCTGTCCGCAGAAGGCTTCCCCATGGAACGCACGACTTCCAAATTGCCGATTGCCTTCTGATACTGTTGCAAGCTGAGCCATGCGTTCGTCTGAAGCAGCCAGTTTTCCGCATCATCAGGGAAATCCAGTATCAGCTCGTCAAACAGCGCCGCCGCCTGCTCGTGCTGGCCCGTCATTTGCAGGCAGTGCGCAATCCCCCTGCGGAAATCCTTGCTGTTCGCATCAAACATCAATGCCTGTTGGTAAGCAGCCAGAGCTGACCGATATTTCTCCTCATGCAGCCAGGCGTAAGCCAGCAGACCATAACTCTGGGCATCTCCGCCGCCGAGTGCGATGACCTTCTGCAAGGGAGCAATGGACTGTTTATACTGATCCTGGCGCACCAACACCAGCGCCAGGGTCAGCCAGGCGCGACGGAATGTAGGAAACTTGCGCACCGCAGACTCCATCCACGCCTTGGAATCATCCAGCCGATCCATTTGATAGGCCAGGCTTCCCAATAGGAAATCAAATGCCGCATTGCTTTCCTGCTTCACCTCCCGTTTTAACAAATCGTACGCCTGACGGGGATTCTTCTCAATGTACGGCAACACTCTTTCATACAGGGGGCGATCCGACTGATCCAGCACGGGCTCAATTGCCTCATTGATGCCGTAGGACCCGAGAAAACGCTTCTTGAAATAGGCGCTCGACGGATCACTGTCCTCAAGGGCAAACGGAGCGGCAGCGTGCAACAAACCTGCTCCCAGAAACACGCATATTCCAAGGATATGGCAGCTCCAACATCTGAACTTCAGTCTTATCATAATCATGGTCTGAATTTAATTCGGCGCATGAAACACCAATGGCCAGCGCCCTTTTACCCGCACCGCCCTTCCCTCTATTCTGGGAATGGTAAAACGGGAACGGTGAACGGTATCAATTGCAAGAGATTCCAATTCCGCATGAGAACAGGATATGACCCGTTCCACACGAGCCTTCCCCTCTGGATCAATCTCAATCAACAAAACCACTTCCCCTTTCCTGACACCGCGCCTGATCAGGCTGTCAGGATACCTCACCGCGGGAACGTGAAGGATTCTCGGATTCTCGCGCAAATCGCCGAACGAAAATATTTTGGAAAAATCCACCCCAGTCCCGACAATGCTCACCCCTGTCTCCACCTTGGCCAGAGGCGCTCCCATCAACACGGTATCCCCACCACCGGGACTGTAGGAGAGAGGCAGTGCGTGCAACGCGGGTTCCTGCGCGGAAGCCCCGCTGTTTGTCGCCTGCTCAAACAACACTTCAGGCACCAATTGATCAACCTCCAACGTGATTTCCGCTTCCTCCGACTGCGGGGGAGGCGGATTATTGGAAATCGGCGGAATCGAAATCATGTCCACTTCACGCATCATGAATATCTCGTCCCTTTCATCAGGCAGCATCTGTGTGGCGGGAATCAGCAGAAACAATAAAGATGCCAGTAACAAGGCTCCTCCTGTCGCCAACAGAAAGACCTTCTTCGATTTGAGCAATGGCAGTAACAGACTCATTCAAACTGCACGGTGGCCAAATTGACGCGGGAAGCGCCACCGAGCAGCGCTTCATCGTGAACCCTTGTGTACAAATCCAATGAAACACGTCGATCCGCCTGAATGATCACGGGCATTTCCTCATTTTTCACCAGGCGCTGTACAATCCCCCGCACCCCGCGCACTCCGACTTCCTGTCCTCCGTAGACAACTTTGCCTTCTGCTGTGATTGCGATCAGAATGGAATTGTTTTCCAGCGCAGAGGCGGCAACGGCTTGCGGGCGTTTTACTTCCACTCCCGTCTCTTCCACAAACACAGTGGTCACAATAAAAAACAGCAGCAAAATAAAGACAATATCGAGCAAGGAGGTGACATTGATCTCCTGTATCTGCCGATTCTCATTCGAATATAATAACTGACGTCTTTTCATAGAGAGACCTTTCTCATATACCCACGCCTGCTCCCACCCCCGCATGGCGCAACACCATGCGGATATTGTACTGTTCCAGGCGCGCAATGCAATGCTCCAGGCGATTGCGCCGCTGGATGATCATGGACAATACGACGTACGCGGGAATCGAAATCACCAATCCTACCTGTGTCGTAATCAGCGCCTCCGAAATACCATTGGCCACACTTTGCAGCTTGTCCCCTTCCTGAATAATCATCCCGTTAAACGCCGTCAGCATTCCTGTCACGGTGCCCAACAAGCCAATCAAAGGTCCTGCCGTAATAATAATCCCCAAAAAACGAATACGCCGATTCACCATGGGAAGATACTCCGAACGCACTTCTACAAAATGTCTTTTTATTTCTTGCGCACTGTCCGCATCCAATAACAACACACTCCTTGCCTGTTTCAACAAGGGGGATACATCATTTTCAATCTGCTCATCAGACAGGCGATGCACCTGTGCCTTGAGCAGGAAATGATTTTGCAGCGTCACCAGCAGATCCAGCACGGAGTAGTATATAAAAACAGTCAGCACGAACAACGGCAGCATCAGCCAGCCGCCGCTGACCCATATATGGATCGCCTCATCAATAAAGCGTGACCCTGTCGTTGCCATGACCGATTCCCCTGATCCTCTAGTTGGTTTCCGCCAGCGAGCGGCGCGACAAGCCGTTGACCAGCGCCACCGACAGTTTTTCCATGTGCGCCATGATACCCGTCACCTTGCGGGCCAACAGTGCATGGATAATCAACGCGGGTATGGCCAGAACCAACCCGAGTTCCGTAGTAATCAAGGCTTCGGATATACCCGATATCAGATGCGTGGGATCACCCGCACCAAACACATGCATCAGTTTGAAGGTTTTAATAATCCCCGTCACCGTGCCGAGCAAACCGAGTAACGGCGCAATGGACGCGGTAATCGCAATGACATTGAGGAAGCGCTCCAGACGGGGCTGCACGCTAAGCATTGATTCATACATGACCTCCTCTACCAACTCCAGCGACTCATCCGCATGCTCCACGGCGCCCACCAGCATGTTGCGGGCAGGGTATGGCTGCGCATCCGCCAACTTGCGAGCCTTGTCGTACTCCCTGTTGCGCAGGAGAATGGACAGATTGTGTACCACCAATGGCGCGGGATGGCGAATGGACAGAATCTGTATCGATTTGAATATCGAGGCCAACGTCGCCAACAAGGCAAAACTCATGATCGGAATCACCCAAATCCCCCCCTTGCGCAGATGCTCCATCAAACCATCCCTGGTTTCTTCAAGCAACAAGGCATTCTGCAAACTGGGGTCCAGCGGCAGCATCCCTTTGCCGTTGTCCATGTATTCCCGAATCCGACGGTCATTCGCCTGCCCTGCGCTGCGCACCTGCGGACGTAATCCAAGACTTTCCCCCACAACCCCAGCAACACTTCCCTGCTGATCGGCGAAATAGAGGACTGGTCCAAACTGCACAAAGCGGCCCGTCACCCATTTCCCATCCTGATCCAGCGCCTCTCCTGAATAGCCCTTTCCTCCCAGTGTCTCCTGCAAACGCTGCATGGAGGTCTGAATCACCGCAATGCTGCGTTCCAGCATGCTCTCTTCAGTTTTATCCTCGCTTTCCGCAAACAGATTCAGTTCGCGGATCTGCTCCCCGTACTGTGCCTTTTCCCCCGCGCTCAGCACCGCCTGATATGTGGCGATGTATTCAGGAAATAACGTGCGGGTAATATAATCATACTCGCGCTGGCGATCCTTCACCCGCCCCTCCAGGCTTTTCAGGTCATAATGGTCGCGATTCTGAATCGATTGCAGCTCCAACCACTCCCTGCGCAACTCCTGAACTTCCCTGTTCTTCTCCTCCAACTCGCGCGCCAATGGTATCTGGGCATTCTGGATCGACTCGCGTTGCGCCTTCAAACGTCCCAGAGCCTCGTCCAGTTTGCGCTGCTGGGCTGCGTTGGCCTGTGCCAGCGGGTCAGCCTGCAGCGTCACCGCGCCAACGACGATCCCACAAGCCACCCAAAATGCCCTTACCAAAAATCTATTGTAAACTTTCATCGGGATGATACGGAGGGTGCTGGCAGGGCGACAAAATAGGCCTCGTTACTGCTTTTTTCATATATGGCAATGACTTCCCCGACCTTGGCGGCCAGTGATGGATCGGACACCCATTGCCAGCCATTGGCGGCGGGTTGTCCGTATCCTGCATCCTCACCATTCGGCGCCAGATAGTACGCCACTCCCAATCCCAAATACAGGGTTTTCACTTCCCGCTCTTCCCCACTCCCCAAAACACGCATTTCCTGTGCCAGAGTAATTTCTGAATTGAACTTCTGAATCTCTGCCAAGATCGTAATGACATTTTGCATACGCTCTGCCACTCCCAGGGTCGTACTGTCGGGATCACGCGGCATGCGTTGATAAAACTCGTCCAGTTTGCCCTGTAGCGATTGTGGCAACAACACCCACTGGGCGCGCAGCCTGGTCTCGGTTTCCCTTAAAAACTGCTGCAGATTTTGATGCAGCGTCGTCAGATCCTTTTCTTTCTCCAACACCCTGGCGCGCTGTTCATCCGCTGTCGTCAACAGCTTGCGCTGAGCGCCGATGCGTTCCTGTAACGAACGTTTTTCCTGCTCCATCGTCTGAATCAGACTCTGCAAGGTCTCTTGCTTGTTACGCCATGCGGCAGCCTCCTCGGAAACCGTCTTCTCCACTGCCACCCGCTGTTCCACCAAGGTACGTGTTTCCGATACAAGAGTTGCACCAACCAGGCCGGGCATAAGTAGCATACCTGCCAGGCCATATACTTTTATCTGTGCTTTTAACATTTTGTGTATTCTCTTCTTAAAAATTTCCATGTCCCACCGTGAGGCGCATGAACACACGCCACAGTGTTTCTTTTTTTAGCCAAAGCGTAAAACAGATTGTGCGGATATAAATAAATTCCCCTCTCCCTGGATAACGAGAAAGGGCCGCAATCGGCTTAACAGTCCCGATTGCGACCCTCTCATTAAATGCAAACAAACAAAATACAGAGACTTACCTCACATTTCAGCCCACTGGCGGAGCAGATTGTGATAGACTCCGGTAAGTTGGACCACAGCCGAATGATTCGGCACATCCACTCCCAGTCGCTGGATGGCAATGTCCATTTCAAAGAGAATGGAACGTTTGGCATCCTCGCGAATCATGCTTTGCAACCAGAAGAAGGAACACAACCTCGTGCCGCGTGTCACGGGAGTGACACGATGCAGACTGGTGGACGGATAGAGGATCATGTGGCCCGCTGGCAGTTTAACGCTCTTGGAGCCGTATGTGTCCTCAACAATCAGTTCACCGCCGTCATATTCGTCAGGCTCGGCAAAGAACAGTGTACAGGACAAATCCGTACGGATGCTGCGGGTTCCGCCCGCACCATCAGAGATCTGCCTGATCGAACCATCCACATGCGTGCCAAACTGCCCACCGCCACTATAGCGATTGAACATCGGAGGCAGAATGTGCAGCGGCAGGGCGGCAGCAATAAAAAGCGGGTTCGCGTAAAGCGCCCGCAAAACCATTTCACCGACCTGGACCGCGGCAGGGCTACCATGAGGCAACTGCTGGTTGTCCTTGACGCGAGCCCCCTGATGGCCTGCTGTCGCCTTGCCATCCACCCATTCGGCAGCTTCGAGGGCCTTGCGGCCCTCGGCTGCCTGTTCAGGTGTCAATACATCTGGAATTTCAAGAAGCATGAATCCTGGTGAATGAATTAGAAGCGGATGTCCGCACTGATCGTGAAGGTCCGCGGAGAACCGATTGCAACACGGTTTCCAGCCCAGTTGGAGGAAACGGCGTAGAGTTCGTCGAAGATATTATCGACGTTCAGGCGCACCGAGAAGTTTTCGTTGATCCTGTAACCGACCAGTCCGTTGAACACCCAGTAGCTCGGCAGTTTGCCTGCGCTGCCATTGGGGATAATGCGCTCGGCATCATCAGGACGTCCAATATAGGAGCTGCCCACATACTGGAACCCTGCCCCAAAGGTCAGCCCGATCGGGAAGGTGTATGTGGTCCACAGATTGGCTGTAACGTGCGGTGTGAAGGCCAACTGGTCTCCGCTCACACGTCCGTGGCGCAAGCGGCTGTCGATCCAGTCGCTGTGCTTGCGCTCGCTGTCCATCAGTAACAGTCCACCGAATACTTCCCACTCATCGGTAATTTTACCGCTGAGGCCAAGTTCAGCGCCCTGTACGATCTGCTTGCCGTAGCCGAGCAGCGCAGTGCCGAATCCGTTGCCAATCGCAATGTTGTAACGCTCTGTGTGGAACAGTGCAAGCGAGGTGGAGAGACGGCCTTCCAGGAAGTCCCACTTGGTACCCACTTCATAGTTGACGGAGTACTGGGTCTTCGAATCCTTGCTGTTCATACCAACATCAGCCCCTGGGAACGCATTGTCGCCCGTACGGGAAATGTCAGGATTGGAGAGAAAGGATCCTGGAGGAAGCGCCGCGATGCCTGCGGACACATAGACACTGCCGTTTTCAGCAACCTTGTAAACTACACCGACTTTACCGCCGTAGGTAAACTTGCTCTTGCTGTAATTGATCCCCGTTGGACGGCCTCTGGAGTCACGGCTCTGGAGCTTCAGATCGTAGTAGTCCACGCGACCACCGAATACGACATCCCACTTCTCGTTGAGTTCGGCTGTGTCGTACGCATAGATGCCCACGTTATCAATACGGACCCTGTTGCTCTCTGTAGGAGCGACATTCCATGCGCCTGCGCGACGTGAATTCGGGTTGAACACGCTGATTGGCGCTCCTGTTCCAGGGTTGGTCTGGGTGCCATAACGCTTGGCCTTCGACTCTTCATGGGACAATTCCAATCCCGTGGAGAGCGTGTGCTTGACAGAACCCGTCTCGAACTTTGCTTCCAGGTTGGTGTTGTTCGCCAACAGGATATTGGTACGGTTGAACGCCTGGCGCTGGGTCGCCACCTCGCGGGTCGCCTTAGTGTATCCGGAAGGAACGGTGAAGAATGCCTTGCGGTGAGTATCGGTCCAACGGCTCTGGTTGCTCAGCTTCAGGTCAGAATTGAAGTCGTGCTCCACGCGGAATGTCACGCTGTCCGATGTCACATCATCAAAATCGGAAGAGAGACCGTAGAAGTTCTTGCGCAGCTTCTTGTGATCCAGGGTAGGATCGTACTCTTTCATTCCCTTGATGAAAGCGCCCGGTACACCGTAGTCAGGAAGATTGTCCTGCTGCTGGTGAACGTAGGACAATGTATAACGGGTGTCCGTACCCAATCCGAGGGTCACCGAAGGAGCAATGCCCCATCCGTTGTTCTCAGCCACTCCGCGTCCTGGCACTCCCCCGTGCTGCCACATGCCGTTCACGCGCACCGCAGCGGTGTCGGAAACGGCCTGATTGACATCCACCGTCCCACGGTAGCTGGGCTTGGAACCATTGGCGCTGGTCAGTCCGACCGTGCTGCGCACATACTTCTCCAGGGTCGGAGTCTTGCTCACGATATTGATATAACCGCCAGCGGTACCGCGTCCATTGTCAGCCGCGGCTCCCTTGATGACTTCCACCTGCTGCACGTTGAATGTGTCGCGCAAGTAGTTGCCGGAATCGCGCATGCCATCAATGTACACGCTGCCGCTGGAATCAAATCCGCGCATGCTGAAGTTGCTCGGGCCAGACACAAAACCGTTCTCACCCGCATTGAAGGTGATACCTGGTGTGTTGCGCAGCACTTCAGTCAGATTGCGTGCATTCTGCTCCTGTATCAACTGTCCGGGAATCACAGAAACGGTCTGTGGCGTGTCGATCAATGGAGCAGTAAATTTGGGAGAAGTGACTTCCTTCACTTTCTCTGTCTTCACTGCGGTCTCTTCCAACTCGACCACGGGGGTTTCTTGAGTCTGTGCAGCAGCACCGTGAGCGTACAGACCCCCTACGGCCAGCAGCGCCCCTGTTGCGTAACGCATTGCGTTACGGCCACTCACAGGAGTAGCGTTTTCGCTGTCAGCGACAGCGGATATCAGTTTGTCTTTGTTCATTTATAGGTTGGTGACTAAGGAAAATAAAGGCGGCTACTATACAGAAACCTCATGATTCTTTCTACCCCCAGAGGTACAACTAATCCCCCCTGAAGGTCAGGTTACATCGCATCTCCAAGACAAAACACTCCATAAAAATCGCAATTACGGGATAAAAAGTATCCCTTAATTGCGTTTTCCCCTCTTCACTTCTGTCTGGCTCAATCTTTCGACTATCCCCTCCGATTTGCTGTTTTAAGGCCTTCAGTCAGTACGGACCGACATCCCTGTAGGCGATTTATACCTAATGATGACCCGTACAGTCATCTTATTTTCAGGTAAAACCTACCAAACATACGGATAGTGAATCGAACCTCACATGTGAGCTTTCATTCTGCGAAAATCGATAACCCCTTCCATCCCGTAATAGTTATAATATAGTCTTTTTCTAATTCTAATCTTCAGTATAGCATATCGATCAGGGCTACTTATGTTTCATCACTTCTTTCAGTTTGATCTGCAAAATCGGCGACGATTGTTCTGGCAGGCACAGATTATCGGCTGGGGTGTGATGGCAATAGTACCGTTCCTGTTTTTTCACACCAGCGGGGTACCTGCTTATGAGGCTGTTGCCATCAGTACTACGCGGGCGTTAATCAGCATGATCCTTTCCTGTCTGCTGTTGCTGCCCTTGCTGAGGTGGCTCAGGCGGCAGCAGTTGCCCATAGTGACTGTCGGTATCGTGATCGTTGCGTGCTGTGCGATATTGGGCTGGCTGGATGTGCGTCTGTTCAAGGCCCTTATCCCCGTACTGAGGTTGAATATCGCGGAGTTACCCGTGTATCTGGAGGAAAGCTGGATAATCAGGGCGATTGTCTTCTGGATGTGGTCTGTCCTGTATTTTGTTATTCATTACTGGCTCAACACCCAGGAAGCCCGTTTGCGAATTGCTCAGATGCAAGTTGAGCAACGTACCATCGAGCTCCAACAACTGAGGGCGCAAATGAATCCGCACTTCCTGTTCAATGCGTTCAACACGATCCTCGCAAAAGCCGAAAACCCGCAAATCGTCACCAAATTGACGGAGAGTATGGCTGAATTCCTGCGCTTTTCCCTGATGCAGACGGGAGATCTACAAGAACTGGGCAAGGAATTGGAGGCGCTCAAGCATTACCTGCGTGTGGAAAAACAGCGATTCGAAGAACATTTTGAATATCACATTACTGCCAGCAAACAGGCTTGCGAGTGTCAGGTTCCCATCATACTGATACACCCCCTGGTGGAAAACGCCGTTAAATACGGACAGCATACCAGCCCGCCACCACTACGGCTGAAAATCGAGGCAAAGCTAAACAAAACAGAGCTTTGGATCACGGTTGCCAACTCGGGGCGCTGGGTGCCGCCTGAAAAAACATCCGATGTCGGTGGTATCGGTCTGGCCAATCTACAGCGTCGGCTGGAACTGATCTACTCTGGAAATGCACAGTGTACCCACGAGGAAAAAGAGGGATGGGTGTATGTGACCCTACGCATACCGAAGGAGGTACATATATGAACACAAAAACAAATCCTGAAGCTGCATGGCGCACATTGCTGGTCGACGACGAACGTCCTGCGCGCAAAAGACTGACCACCCTGCTTGCCGCCCACCCTGCAATCCAAGTAGTGGGAGAAGCAAGGGATCTTGTATCCGCACGAGAGTTGGTGTGCAGCCTGCAACCCAATCTCGTTTTTCTGGATGTCCAGCTTTCCCTGGGTAATGGGTTTGATTTGCTCAAGGATATTCCCGAGCAAACCAAGGTAATCTTCGTCACAGCCCACGATAAGTTTGCCGTACGAGCTTTTGAAACCAATGCGCTGGACTATCTGCTCAAGCCGATATTGCCTGAACGGCTTGCTGAAAGTATCAAACGTCTGGAACAGTTCCCTTCCCCGTCTCCCCTTAAAGAACAATCACGACGATTGGAGCCACAGGATTCCCTGATCCTGCGCGATGGGAAAGTATGGCGGCGCGTGGAAATTACATCCATTGCCGCCGTGCTGGGTGAAGGCACTTACACGCGTCTGCTAATAGCGGATGGCAGTTCAATCCTGACTTTGAAAACCATGGGGCACTGGTTGAAAGTCTTGCCCGAACAGGAATTTATGAAATTGAGCAGATCTGTCATCGTAAACCTCGCCGTGATCCAACGAAGCCATTTTATTGACAGGAATCACGCGGAACTCTGGTTGGATGGACATGAGCAGCCATTAGTACTTGGCAGGGTCGCAATACGACAACTGCGTCAGAAATGGACGGGGACCAATACGGTTTAGCGGTCTCCCTTTGGATCTGTAGGAGCGGCTTTACGCCGCGACCCAAGCGTGTGTGTGACATGGTCGCGGCGTAAAGCCGCTCCTACAGGACAAGCCCTATCCATTCAATTCTTCGTGGCTTCGCGTGAGATTTGCATCTGCGATAACCTGCGTTATCTGTGGTTCCAAAGTGTACCAGTACCTTGCAGGCACAGGCTATATCGGCGCCCGCTTGTTGAATTCCCGTAACATCCGTACAAGAACGGAGTTGGCCAGCTCATGCCGATGGGTCGACACCCAGTAAACCAGTTTCTTCATCATCGGCCGATAATGCGGATGGGAGAAACGCAGGCTCAGTCTGCGGTATTTTCGCATACTCCACAGGATCATGAGCCACGCGTTATCCCCATAATAGATCCAACGGTCGTCGCCAACCGCCACAACCTGCTGATCCAATCGCCAATCCGTCAGATCAGGATAATGCTGATGGGCTTGCTGGAATGGGATAAATTCCAGCCTGATCCAGCTTCGCTGTCTCATCAGCCATCCTTTGAGTTCACTGCACAGACTGCACTCCCCATCAAAGAGAATCGTCAGTTTCTGCAATTTGAGCGGTTTCATGTGTTGGAATAAAAAATCAGTATATCAGACAGGCTGCCGTGGAAGTATCTGTCCGTCTGGTTGAATCGGCGGTGTCGCATCCTTAAGCTGGGCTGCCTGTCGGATTTGATAGAAAACGTACAGGTTCAGGAAATGCATCCCACCCAATACCAATAGCACTACGCCTATCTGATAGCTCAGCGCACGAATCAGGGTCACGACATTGGTCGGATCTTTCCCGTGAGTCAGATACAACGCGATGAAGCCCAGGTTGATGAGATAGAACCCGACCAGCAACAGATGATTGATACTGTCCGCCAGTTGTTGCTTGCCACCACAGGCATCCACAATGAACACACGCCCATTGCGGTGAAGCGTTCTCCCCACCCAAACCGTGAGCGTTATGCTGATTGCCAGATACATCAGGTGCATCAAAACAGGATAGCTGAATAGTTGGTATTGCATCTTTAGATTATAGGTTACGATAACCATATTTTCAGAAATAATTGAAAATACAAGAACAAAAACGCAATATCTTTTTCAAAACATTGATTACCAAGAGAAAGAAGTGGAACACCCAACAAAAAAAAGAATACTCCCAAGCCAACGGTAAAGGTGGGTGTCCCAAACTACTCTTAGTCTACGCTTAATCCTTTCTCCTCGCCGCAACTTAGCGTCTAAACCATTCCC
>CAZYDZ010000031.1:10250-15356 GCA_964646535.1 uncultured Opitutaceae bacterium | reverse complement strand
GTCGCAGGAGCACTACCGCTCAAAGTACCCGATCCCTGAATGGTAATGGTATAAATTCAGCATGCTTGCGCCACTCCACACATGGGTCGGAGTAGGAATCTGGGCATGTAGTGCGGAAAAACCAAACAAGAGTAACGCGGCAGTAACAAAAATAGGGTGGATTATTCTTTTCATACGATGCATATAGAGAACACAGGGGCTCAAGGAGGCTTTATTTTACTATATAATACGACCATTTTTCCTACCCAGCAATAGGATTCTCGTTGCCATTCATAGCACAGATGTTGCAAATATTCGCGGTCCGACAGGGATTAGCTACCCCAGCGGCACCGGGACACTGTAGGAGCGGCTTTACGCCGCGACCAGGCATCCCAACGTTCGGGTTGCAGCGTAAACCGCTGCTACAGGGAAAAGCAAAACTACTAATCTGGAACACAAGGGCTACTGTTAGTGGAGAATAAGAATGGCGTCGCCGCTTGACCTCCCTAAAAGGTTGGAAATAGTCTTTTTCACTTCTGCTTATGGTAGGTCTTTTATTTTTCAGAGACAGGTGGAAATCCTGTTGGGTAGCAACAGGGGCTGTATCGGTCACTTTATTGTGGACTGGCTGTAGCGATCCCGAACCGCGCGTCTATCGGGTGGAGCGTACGGAACGCGCGACTCCAACAGAGATGACAGCGCCTGCATCGGGGGATCTGGCGGGTACTCCCGAGCAGTTGCCTCCTTATCGCTGGGAGGCGCCGGAACATTGGCAGGCACAACCCCTCACCTCCTTTCGTGTGGGCAGCTATCGGCCCGCGGGTGATTTGTATGACCAGGTAGACATTTCCGTCACCACGTTCAGCGGATTTGGTGGGGATGATCTGGCTAATGTCAACCGCTGGCGAGACCAGATCGGGCTTCCTCACCTGACGCGCGAACAACTGCAACAAGACAGGAAGGAAATTCCGTCGGGCATGGGTCCGCTGGCATTTTATGATTACACAGGGGAATCAGCGGACAACGAAACCCCATTCCGCATTGCGGCAGCGATTTATCGGGATGCCACACACAATGTCAGTTGGTTTTTCCGCATCAGCGGTCCACAGGATGCCGTGGCCGCCGAAATGCCTCATTTCCAACGGATGGTTGCCACTTTTGCCACTGGGGACAACATCGGCACATCTTCTGCGCAACCCGCCAGCAACCTCCCCGCCCCCTCATCTCCATCCGACCCGGCTTCACTCACCCTCAGTTGGACTGTTCCGGCCGATTGGAAGGAAACTACTGCGTCAGAGAAACAAACCACCGCTCTGTTTCGCACCATTGCCCCGCTGACAGAGGGAGGAGTACAAACCATTGTTTCACGAGTTCCACAAAGTAGCGCTGATCTGCTGGGTCTGGTCAATCAATGGCGTTCCGAGCTACAACTCAATGCGCTGACGGCGGAGAATCTGGATCAACATGGCAGCCGCATGGAGATCAACGGCTTGCCCATGTTCATTGTGGACATCCAGGAAGCGGACAAAGAGAAACCCAAACGCATTCTGGGATCGATATTTCCGCACCATGGAGACTTCTGGCTTATCCGTACCGAAGGGGATGAATCAGCAGTGCAAGGCAATCTGCAACACTTTATCACCTTCCTCAGTTCACTGCGCTCCCGTTCATGAAATACGTGTTACGCTTCTTCGCATCCCTGCGGCTCACGATTGTGCTGCTCGGATTTTCCATGGCCTTGATTTTCTTCATGACACTCAACCAGGTTCACCTGGGGATTCATGGCGCACTGGCCAAGTACATCGAAAGTTTTTTTGTATTCTGGGAATGGCCTGAACAATGGGGCTCTGAATGGAGTTTTGTCGCCATCCCCCTGCCAGGCGGCTACCTGCTCGGCGGAATGTTGCTGATCAATCTGATTGCCGCCCATATCACGCGTTACAAGCCAGGTTACAAGCAGCTCGGTATCCAGGCAATCCACTTCGGCCTAATCCTGCTGTTGATTGGAGAAGGTATTACCCGTTTCTATGCAGTGGAAACCATGATGGCGATCCACGAAGGGGAAACCGTCAACTATTCTTATGATCAAAGAGACAATGAACTAGTGATTATTGATCGCAGCGATCCCGTATACGACAGTGTGGTAGCCTTTCCCGAGGCGCTGGTGGCGGATCACAATGGACTGGTCCTGCAGCATGAGGAGCTTCCCTTTCAACTGCGGATCGTACGTTATTTTCCCAATGGGCCCATTAGCAGGGCAGACCCAAATCCAGGATCGCCGCGCACACAGGCGAACATGGGTCTGGCCAGCCAGATGGGAATGGCCATTTTCCCTTCGCCGATCACTTATGCTGATAACCAGACCAATACGGCCACTGCAGAGGTTGAAATCCTGACTCCGCAAGGCTCTCTGGGAATCTGGCTGGTATCCAATGTCTTCGACGGTGACCAGTGGCAGCCGCAGATATTTGAATACAATGGCAAACCGTATGAAATCGCCATGCGCTTTCGGCGCGACTACAAGGATTTTGGGCTAAAGCTACATCAGTTCACCTTTGACCGTTACCCTGGCACCCAAATGGCGCGCGACTACCGCAGCAGGGTGGAATTGATTGATCCGATACGCAGGGAAGACCGCACTGTGGATATCTTCATGAATAACCCGCTGCGCCATGCAGGATATGTATTCTATCAGGCCAACTTCAGTCAGGATGAAACCACCACCATTTTGCAGGTGGTGCAGAACCCTGGATTCTTCATGCCTTATCTGGCATTCGCGCTGATTACCTTTGGACTGCTCTACCACTTCATCCTACATTCCTTCCGCCGCGTGCGCGTTCACTCATGAAAAAAATTATCGTCGGCATACTTATTGTTCTCGCGCTCGCCGTCATCCTGCGCGAAGTGCGCCCGCAACCTTACAGCAAAGGCTGGCACATGAATCGTTTCTCCAGCCTGCCCGTGCTGGAAGGAGGGCGTATCCAACCCATCGATACCGTAGCCCGCAACATATTGCTGGGCATACGCAAGAATACATCCGTCACCCATCCTGACACGGGATCGAAAATCGCCCCCGGGGAATGGGCGGCCATCATGCTTTTCAATCCGCAACTGGCCCCGCGTGTGGACGCATTTCGGATCGATTTCAACGAATTGCAGGGGAGCCTCAGACTGCCGGTCGGTTCAGACAAGTTTTTTTCCATGGATGATCTTGAGCCACAACTGGTCACCCTGCACGACCTCGCTCAAAATGCAGAAAGTATCGAAAACGACCTGAGAACGCCCGTTCAACGATCCGTGCTGCAACTGCAGAGGGGATTGAGTTTTTTCCTCGGTCTGCATTATTCCGTCGGCAATCCCAAGGTTCCCGAAGTCTCCCAACTGGCAAACCACTTTCTGGGGCTGATTCCTGACGCGCTCACCGCCGTGAACCTGCGAGAGCGGGGAGAACCTTACAACGAAACCCTGCTCACCGAATTTCTGTCTCTGATCGCGCTGTTCCAGGACCAGAATCGGCACAGCCTGCTGCGCATTATTCCACCCGTGGATCCGATGAATCATCCGGATGAATGGATTACGCTCGCCCAGGCAATATTGAATGCCACAGGAGGTAAGGAACTCGATCCTGTCGCACGCTCCTGGCTGACCTTATCCCGTGCCTATCGCCAACATGATGCCGCCACTTTTGCGGCCACCGTGGATTTACTACACAGCCAGATTGCCCCCCGCCTTCCTGCAAACGCTGGCTTCAAAACCCAGGTGGAATATCGGGTGCTCAATTCGTTGCAACCCTTCATGATCAGTACGGGGCTGTACGTTTTGATTTTTCTTATTTCACTGGCCAGTTGGGTGGGTTGGACCCGCACACTGGAAAGAACCGCCTTCTGGATGGCGCTTGTCACCTGGATCATTCACACGGTGGCGCTGGCCACGCGCATCTATATATCGGGGCGTCCTCCAGTAACCAATCTCTACTCGTCGGCCATATTCATCGGCTGGGGAGCCATCCTGTTCGGCCTGCTGATTGACCTCTACACTAAACGGGGATTCGGTGTGCTGGTGGGTTCCATCATCGGCTTCCTGACCCTGCTGGTCGCCCATTATCTCTCCCTGTCGGGAGACACTATGGCCATGCTGATGGCCGTACTAGACGACAATTTCTGGCTGGCTACCCATGTTGTCGTCATCACTATCGGCTATGTCATGGTATACCTGGCTGGCGCCCTGGGGCTGTTTTACATTTTCTACGGCCTCTTCACCTCCAAACTGGATAAAAACCTCGGGCGTACCCTGGCCAATGTCACCTACGGCGTAATCTGCTGCGGTTTGCTGTTTAGCTTTATTGGCACCATTCTGGGGGGTATATGGGCTGATCAATCCTGGGGCCGTTTCTGGGGCTGGGATCCCAAGGAAAACGGTGCGCTGATCATTGTCATCTGGACTGCTATCATCCTGCACACGCGCTGGGGCGGATTCATACGCGAACGCGGTCTGATGGTCATGGCCGTCTTCGGCAATATTGTCACTGCATGGTCGTGGTTCGGCACCAATTTCCTGGGTGTGGGACTACATTCCTACGGATTCCACGAGAGTGGTTTTTTCTGGTTAAAAATGTTTATTCTCAGTCAACTGGCTGTCATGCTTCTTGCCAGTTTGCCACTGCGCTACTGGCGCAGTCGCGGTGGCAACAGCCTGACAATCTAACAGACGCATATACATGGTCGAACCGACAGAACCAATCTCCCGCACAGCCTCTTCCACTTTAAAAGCCTGTATGCGATGGATGGGACGACTGTTCATCCACGCCTATCGAGTGCTGCGGGAAAATCTGTTCATTGTTCTGCTTGGCGCCTCCATTGTCTTTTTTCTGGTCGGCGCCCTGTTCCCGTATGATCCGACAATCCTGCAATCCGTGCAATCAGGCGCGGGCGAAACCACCCGGAACATCTCCCGTCTGCTCAGTGACTCGGGTAAATTTGAATACATCCCCCTGCTGCTGCCAGTCGCCATCGCAATTGCAGGAAGAATCCGCCGCCAGCCTGGATTATACCGTGCAGCGGCAGTCATTCTGCTCGCGGGACTGGTGGCAGGGATCGCCGTCAACATCCTTCGACCCGCATACGGCAG
>CAZYDZ010000031.1:0-10240 GCA_964646535.1 uncultured Opitutaceae bacterium | reverse complement strand
ATCGTTTCAACAGTTTTCCGAGCGGACACTCGACCACCGCATGGGCAACCGCTGTCTCCACCAGCCTGACCGTTCCTCCGCTCGCACCTCCCGTCCTGGCATGGGCCGCAGGCGTAAGCATTTCCCGCATGTACCAGAACAGCCATTACCCAGGAGACATCACCGCAGGAGCCGCACTGGGCAGTTTTTTCGGCTGGGTCCTGGTCGCAGGGATGCGACGCATGCGTTTCCCTTGACCGCAGGGCAATTCAATCCATGATACGCGGGATGCCCATACTCAATCTCCCGCGTGTTTGCATCCTCTTTTTACTGCTGTCCTGCGGCTTTGCCGCCAGTGCCGCCAGTGAATCCAAGACACTCGCACAGTGGTCCACCATCGACGCGGTGCTGAATGGCTACTACACAAAAATTGTCAGTTTGGAGGAGGTGGCCAAACATGGTGATTTCGGCATCGGCACACTGGAACATCTGGACGGCGAGATGATCTTGCTCAACGGTCAGTTTTATCAGATTGATGACAAAGGAAAGGTCCACAAGCTGGCCCCCTCGGTGCAAACGCCATTCGCAGTGGTGACGTTCTTTCAACCCGATATCGAAGTCGCGGCTCCCGCAGGACTTTCTCTGGAAGAATTACAGGAATGGATCGACCAGAAACTGCCTTCATTAAACTATTTTTACGCCATTCGCATAGAGGGGGATTTTCCTGTCGCCCGCACACGCAGCGTAGCCAAACAAGCAACGCCTTATCCGCCGCTGATCGAAGTGGTGAAAAACCAATCCACTTTCGATTACCCAAACACACGGGGTGTTCTCGCGGGATTCCGCTGTCCTCTCTATGCCAAGTCCATCAACGTGCCCGGCTACCATTTTCATTACCTGGCTAACGACCTACAAGGCGGTGGGCATCTGCTTGGACTCACCACAGGGGAAAACACCAGGGTACAAATCAGCACATTGCGCCATTTTTCCATGTATTTACCCGCAGATCCCCATTTTGGCGACATTGACTTCCAAAAGGATCGCACCGAGGAATTGCACGAAGCGGAAACAGAACGGCGTTGAAGAGCCAATAAGTGGGGTAATAAAATCTTTGTAGAGCGGCTTTACGCCGCACCCCGAACGTAAGGGGATCTGGTCGCTACAGTGCTTATAGGGTTGGAAAACAATTCACCATACCGCGAACCAGTAGTCCCCATTTTCCAGTTCACACAGACGTCTGCCCAACAATTGCAAGACCTCGGGGGATTCTCCCAGAACACGGGAAAAACGCCAGCTAACCTGCGGGAAGTCTGCCATCACCCGCTTGCACAATTGTTCCACGTCGCCACCCGTACCCGCGTGACGCCCTGGAGATAGAAACAGCAGGGCTACCTGCAACGACTGTGCCTGCCCCGCTTGCGCGACATCCCGCAGGCAATCCTGCAACAACGGCAGATTAAACGCATATTGCTCTCCTTCCCGACTCTCCATTGAGCATGCATGAACAACCTTCCCGCGTTCCTGCAGGGCTCGTTGCACCCATACCCGCACGCGATTTACATCCTGGCGAGGAGTTCCGTGATCCACCAGAATCCAATGCGCCTGTGGATCATATTTTCCCGCGGCCCTTTCCGCAGCCAAGGCGAGCCTGCGCGCATCGTCATCGCCGCGAACAATCGGGTGTGCCACTTCAATCCGCAACTTGCCGGGGGCGTACCACTCCCCTGCCATCAACGGAATAAACTCCTGTAAGGCATTGCTCGGCCCCAGAAAGAACGGCAACAGCCGCAGCCTGGATTCTCCATCCCGCAACGCCTGTTGCACGGCTTCGCGCAACACCAGAGCTGCTTCACCACCCAGCTCGGCGGGCGGAATCCGCGATGAATGCAATACCGACAACGGTTCCACCTGTACCCCTGTCCGCCTGGTCAGCTCCACCGCCACGTGCCGCAATGCGAATACGCTGTCCGAGCGCAAAGAACCATTATCCACCAGAAAAGTTTTCATTCAAATCTCATCTACTTTCTAATACCGCACCCACACATGCCAGTTTTTTTACATTCGCCGGCAGAGTCTGACACCTCACCACTCATCGTGGATAATCCGTTATACACAATATTGCGGATTCTTACAATACCGTGCATTTTTCCATTGCAACCCCATCAAGTTCAAAGAACTATAAGGGAGTTATTGTTATAGATTCAGTAACTCTCGACCCAGATACAGGCCATGCGCGCGCGTCTTTCAATCATCTCCCTATTGTCGGCTGCTCTTTTATTCGGAGCCTGCAGCTCCACCGAAAAACCCGATCCATCCGAGACTCTGGTAGGTAGACCCATTGCTAATGAGACTCTCTCCCCAGAAGATGTTTCATCATACGGGGAAGGATTTGGTCAGTTCAACCCAGACGGGCTAACACAGCGCGGTGGTGGTTTCGACGGGCAACAGCACCGCGATCTGCTGCAGCCGATATACTTCGGCTTCGATCAATCCAATGTGAGTGCGGTGGAAGCCCCAAAGCTGCAACAGGCTGCGTCCTTCATGCTGCAAAATCCTAACGACAAGCTTATCATCGAGGGGCATTGCGACTGGAGGGGGACTTCAGAATACAACCTGGCTTTGGGTGAACGGCGCGCACAGAGCGTACGGCAATTTCTTGAAAACCTCGGAGTACCCGCACATCGCATACAAACCAACTCCAAGGGAGATGAAGAAGCGACCACCTCGGGTACAGCCAGTCAAATGGCCCGTGATCGTCGTGCCGACCTGATTGTTATTCGCTGATTCAGGCGCCTGCGACGGCGTGCCAAACCTGACGGGATATTTCCATCCCCCTCTCGAAAAGACGCAGGTCCATATTTTCGTTCGGTGCGTGTAGTTCTGATTCCGGGGTAAATAATCCAATCATCAGGGAATCCAAACCCAATACGGTTTTGAAATCTGCAATGATCGGAATAGATCCCCCTTCGCGCAGGTATGCCGCGGGCTTTCCTGTCAGTTGGGCAACCACCTGATCCACTGCGTAAAATGCCCGTCCAAGTGGAGAGTCTTTCTCTATCGCTGATCCAGGAGCATGGGGAGGCAATACGCTGTAAGGCTCTCCTCCGTGTCCCAATTCTGTCTTGATCTTAACCCCGACAGGCAAATGTTGCTGCAACCAGTCCACGACCTGTTTCTGAATCACTGCAGGCTTCTGATTGGGCACTAACCGGCAACTGATTTTGGCACGGGCCAGTGAAGGCAATACCGTTTTTGACCCCTCTCCATTATATCCACCCCACAAACCATTGATTTCAAAAGTCGGCCGCAGACGAATCTGGTCGGCCGCAGACATTCCAGGCTCCACCAGAAGCGAACTGGCTCCCACCTTGCGAGCCAATTCCCGGTCTGTAATCCCAAGCAACCCCACTTGCTCCTGTTCCCACGGGGAAACAGGCTGCACATCATCATAAAAACCAGGGATGGTAATCCGCCCCTGCTTGTCATGCACCTGTGACAGCAGCCTGGCAATCGCCATCAGCGGATTGACCACGGGACCACCAAATAATCCCGAATGTAGATCCGTCGCAGGTCCGATGAGGGAAAACTCCAGTGTAGCAAGCCCCCGCAACCCTGTTGTCACAGCAATTTGATCATACGAAGGGCTGCATGTATCAGACAACAGGACAAAGTCGGCCTCAGCCAATTCCTCTTTGTGCTGCTGCAAAAAAGCGGGCAAGCTGGGGCTCCCAACTTCTTCCTCACCTTCCAGAATAATGGATATCCGTACGGGTAAATCGGGATTGTCTTGCAGCGCCTGATACAAACCCGCCACATGAGCCATGAATGGGCCTTTGTTATCCGCACTACCACGCGCATACAACAGATCCCCCTCCTGCCTCGGTTGAAACGGATCCGACCGCCACAGTTCCAGGGGATCGACAGGCTGCACATCATAATGCCCATACAAAACCACATGGGGCCATTCTGCGGAGCCTCCCCGTTTCGCATACAATAACGGATGACCAGCAGTTCGCACCACATCTGCCGTAAAACCGAGCGACTGCAGCACTTCACTCATGTATTGCACGGCATCCTGCATACCTTCCTTGAAGGAAGAATCAGCCGATACGCTTGGGAAACGGAGGTATTGTTTGAGAACTTCCAGCGAATTCATGGTTCGTTCGTTTTTACAGCAGAATCCGCAGGCTCTGACTGCGGTGTAAAGACCATTAGGAATGAGCGATCAGGCTGGAGATAACGGGCGGCGACCTGACGGATGTTTTCCACGCTATATCCCTCGTATGACTGTGTAATGGTTCGTGCCTGCTCCAGCATGATCGGCCGAGACTGTGCGCGCGACAACACGTTCATTAACCAGTACTGATTATTGCGACGGCTATCACGAATCTGACGCAGAATAGGCTGACGCGCACGCTCCAGCATATCTTCATCTATCTCGCCAGCAGCGAGTTTTTGCGCCGTATCACGAACAATGTCTGCCAGAGAATCCGCAATATCCCTGCCAGCCAATGAGCCGCCAACCAGCACGCCATAACCCTTGAAGGTTTCATCGCTGAATGAGTAGGAAAACGGAGAATAGACATCCCCCATCTCCGCGCGCAGACGGACTCGCAGGCGATCCCTGAAAATCTCGCTCAACACCTGTAATTGCCGGCGCTCTTCAATTTGCCAGAAATCGACCGTAGGCCAGACTACCACCGACAACGCGCGTGGAAATTCGGATACAAATTTCTTTTCATATTTGGAGGCGGGCTGCCTGAATTCAATCAGGCGCAACGGAGAGTCGACCGCCGTCGGTTTCGCATCACGCACAGGCAGGGCTCCCAGGGTGTCCAGCAGGGAAGCCTCCAACTCCTGCGCCTGCACATCTCCCACTACTGCCACTTCCACATAGCCCGCATTCAACGCGGGCTGTATCCATGCACGTAAATCCTCCATGGTTCGTTGCTCCACCTGCTCCCGCTCGGCCATATACAGTCGTTCATCAGGTTGAAACAACCAGCGGTTCTCATAAAACTTCCAATTGCCCTCGGGGGTTTGCTCGATCCGACTGTAACGCACAGGAAGATCCTCCTGCAATCGACGCAACCCTTCAGGACGGAATCCAGGATCCGTCAGCCATGCCGTCAACAACTGCAATTGCGTATGTAAATCCTCAGGGGATGTCATCGCCGAGAAAACAAATGCGTCGCCATCCACAGAAAATTGCACATTCACCATTCTTCCCGAAAACATACGGCGCAGATCATGGGCGGAATGTTTACCCAGCCCCCCATCCAGCATCACCATCTCTGCAAACATCTGCAAACCAGGCTTGTCTTGGGGCATCGTCAACCCACCACCCTCCACGCGCACTTGAATACGAATACGATCGTTCTCAAAATCCGTACTCTTGAAATTAACCCGAATCCCGTTGGACAACTGCCAAAGAGAAAGATCCAAATCCTCGACTGTCTGCTTTTCACTGACGGAACCTGTTTCTCCAAACTTCTGATAGGCAAATTCAGCAGTCTCCAAGTCCTGTGGAGGCATCACTTCTTCATCAAGCAAACGCTGCCACTCCGCAGCCAGCACTTCATCGTTCACGTCGGCAGGCAAGTTTCCAGAGAGAAACGCCCTCAATCCAGCCGCACTCCACCCTTTTTCAAACACTTCATTCACCCGTTCCAGGGTAGCTTCCTGCAACATTTCCCGCAGCATTCTCAGGTCGTATTCAGGAGATGAATAGACACGCTTCTCGGCGATTGCACGCATGACGCCATCCGTAATTTCCGAGGAATGTCGTGTCGGCACCGCTTCCACCGCAGCTTCAAAGCGACGTGTAATACGAGCCTTGGCCTCAATCAACTCCTGCGGCAAAAACCCGTATTGTATGGCGCGGCGCAACTCGGTCACCGCCACTTGCAAACCCTTCTGCCAATGTGCGGGCAACGTACGCAAGCCTGTCTGAAACAGGATGTATGATTCGTAACCTGACTCGTACCACGCATAGCCGCGCGAGAATCCCGCATCAGGTTCCAGCGCGAGCTTCTCCAGGCGTTGCGTCAGCATATCGTTGGCCAACATGATCAATAGATCCCGAAAACGCGTCTTTCCCGAATCCCTTGTTAGCTCCTCATTGTAGTCGGTAGGACAATACACACCTATTTGAACACTCTCCTGCTCCTGTTCGCGGTGAAACCCTATCGTTGGCATCATCTTCCCCAGCTTACCCCGATCTGGAACCGTCGGAGTTTCCGACGAATGCATATCCGCAAAATAATCCTTTATCCAGCCCTTCATCCGCTCGACGTCCAATTCGCCCGATACCACCAACACCATTCGAGACGGAACATACCATTTGCGGTAAAAGCCATTCAGCAGTTCACGGTTGGCGGCACTGATCGTCCCATCCTGACCAATGGGGAAACGGGTCGCCAGACGAAGACCGTCAAACAGGAACTGATAACGAGCCACCAATGTACGGTATCCCGCACCATCCCTGTCGCGTTTTTCACTAAGAATTACGCCCTTCTCCCTCTCCACCTGGTCAGGTAGAATTAACAACTCACCGGCATAATCACGCAATAGCTGCAGTGAGTCCTTTACCAGTGCTTCGGTGGCATCAGGCAGCTCCAGTTTATAGACGGTCTCCTCAAAACCCGTATGCGCATTGGTATCCGCGCCAAAGCGCATCCCCAGGCGTTGGAAATATTCAATCTGTTCCTTGGGATCAAAGTGACTGGTTCCCAGAAATGCCATGTGCTCAAGAAAGTGAGCCAGCCCCTGCTCCTGATCCTCCTCATAGAGGGAGCCGGTATTCACCCACAAGCGCAGGCTGATCCGTTCCGGCGGCTCGGCATTGGGAATCAGGACATAGCGAAACCCATTGTCCAATGTCCCGTATATTGCCCGCGGATCAGCCTCAATATCACTTTGCTGATGAGCCCATTGCAGTTCTTTTTTTGCCTCAGGAATAACCTGTGAGGTAGATTCGATACTCTGTTTACTATACATCGAAGAAACCGTTAACGACACAATCAAACCAACGCACCCATTCCTGATCAGATGAATCCATCGCATCCTTTTATCATTCGTTTATTTTCTCTCGATTTCAAGGGTATAGCTTGCGATTGTGAAACACGTTCATGATTTGGCTTTATCGCACACTTTTTCTGCCTGTTTTTCTGGTTTTGCTTCCTTATTACCTTCTGCGCATGTGGCGTCGCGGGGGTTATCGTGAGAATTTCCTGCAGCGCCTGGGCGGGAAAAGTACTATTCCCGCCAAAAATTTGCAGCGTTGCAGAATCTGGCTGCAGGCGGTCAGCGTGGGGGAAATTCGCGCCATGGAACCGCTGCTCGATTTTCTGCTCAGCCAGAATTCCGTGGAAGTCATCCTGAGCACGACCACGACCACGGGTTACGCACTGGCACAAAGTACTCTTGCCCCAAAATCCAATCGGTTGTGGATACGCTACTTTCCGCTCGACTTCTGGTGGTTCAGTCGACGCGTATGGAATCATATTCAGCCTGATATCGCGCTGCTGGCCGAGGGAGAAATCTGGCCTGAACATTTGCATCAGGCGCAACGCCAGAAGTGCCCTGTTTTTCTACTTAATGGCCGCCTCTCAGACCGTTCATTCCAGCGTTTTCGCTATGTCAACGGATGGATTTGTACCCTGCTGCGCAGATTCGAACACATACTTGCGGCCAGTGATCTGGATGCGCAACGCTTCCTGCAACTCGGCGCCGCCCACACACGGGTCACCGTCACGGGCAATCTCAAGCTGGAGATTCCCTTATCCACACCGTTTACCACGGAAGAAAAGCGCTTGTGGTGTCAGCAACTGGGGTTTCCAACAACGGACCCGCTGCCTCACGTGCTGGTGGGCGCCTCCACATGGTCAGGAGAAGAGACCTTTCTGTTCCATCTGGTACGCACGCTGCGTGAACGCGGCGAGAATTGGGTACTGCTGCTCGTACCACGCCATGCGGAAAGGGGTTCTTCCCTGCGACGTGAATTCTCTGGCACTCCCGATATCCGCTTCTGGAACGATCACCTGCCCAAACAGCCCGTACACACGGTTATCGCAGACGTTACGGGGAAGATGCGCGAATTTCTGCAAGGAGCGGATCTTGTTTTCGCAGGTAAAAGCCTGCCTCCGCATCATGGCGGTCAAACTCCACTGGAATCAGCCGCCTCATCCACTCCCGTTGTCGCAGGCCCCCACATGGAAAACTTCCGCAGTCTGGTAAAGGAAATGATTCAGCAGGGAGTCCTGCTACAGGGAAACTCTCCTGAGGAAACCCAACTCCATCTCGAATCACTGATGCTGGATCACGACAGACGCCGTACAATGGGCGCACGTGCCCATGCATGGATGGACAAGCAAAAGGGAACCCTGTTCCGCATACAACAGATCCTGCAGCCCTATATTCGTTGAGTTTTGAAAAACCTCACCTAAACCTGACAAATCGGGAGAGGGATGCGAAGCCGCGAAGAATTTATTGGATAGACTTGCCCTGTGCGATCCGAACTTGGAGTGGGTCGCGGCATAAAGCCGCTCCTACAGGGTTGAAGGGAGGCTACCTGGTAAACAAGGCCCTAAAACAACTCGGCACGGAGTACTTTAATGCGGGCTTCACGCGTCCATGTGGAGTGCCCTGGTATTTCACCAATCCAGCGCGAAGCCCAATCTGACACTGTTGAGGTCACTGTATTTCCCATATATCCGCTGTCACCGAGTGTATCCCTTGCCTCTTCAGCAGCCACGGAGACAGGATTCACTGCAACGGTTGCCATCACCTCGTTCGCAGGATCCATAGGCGTACTGACCACCATTTCCTCGGGAGGCAGCGTGGTTGAAGAAAATGCCAGCGGCACGGCATTCACCACATCCTGAATCTGGCGAATATGGTGATCCAGCTTACCTTCTATGCTTTTATCCACCATAACCACAGGCAATGCCATAAACAGCGCCATAATCAACACAACGGCTCCTCCCATAAACGCGGGGATACGCTGTTGGCGAGCACGCCTGCGGCGAATGCGCTCACAAATTTTTTCCCCGTCAGGGACACGCCGATTCTTGCCCAAGGCCAATGACAATGCTCGCTGCAGCCGGCAATGCTGTAAAAAATACTTACGGTGCTCCTCACTCTGGGCCAGATATCTTTGCAACACCATGAAATCCCGCGGCAAGATATCCCCATCGAGGTAGATATGCACTAACTCCTTAAACTTACTGTCCTTCATGGAATTCCTCACCCATGTATCCCCGCAGACTCTCTCGAGCGCGTGCGATGCGGCTTTTTACCGTTCCCACACTGACCCCGAGCACATCGGCTATTTCCTCATAACTTAAACTATGAACATTGCGAAGTTCCAACACTTCACGATGCTGCTCGCTGAGATGCACCATACATTCAGCCACACGATCAATAAACTCCTGGGTTACTATCGCATCTTTCGGCGTCTCCTCCATTGATGCAAAGGCGTCCAGCAATGTCGGACCGCCATCATCCACAATAGTCTGCTCCAGGGAAAACGTCGATCCACGCTTGCGGCGCCACCAGTACCAGTACTTGTTGCGGGCAAGATTCATGGCAATCTGAAACAGCCAGGTGGAAAATGCCGAATCACCCCGAAAAGTCTCCATTCCGCGATGAGCACGCACAAAAGCATCTTGCGTCACCTCCTCGGCATCCTGCCGATTCTTCAACATCTGATACACCATGGCAAAGGTGCGACCCCAATAACGGTTCACCATCTCGCCATACGCAGCGTGGTCTCCCTGACGGAAACGATCCACAAGCAACCTGTCCTCCTCCAATTCCACAGATCTGGCTTCTCCGTTTGTCATAGAAAAGCCATATCGTGACCCGTTTTATTCAAGATGTCCACCGAATACTGGACAGCGGTTCGGCAGATAGGTTCCGAGAAATCCGGAGATTAATGACCATCCGGGCCCTATAGGACTTACAGAAAGCAAACGATCATGGTTTTTTCAACCTGGTTTTACACAGACTCAATGATTGCATCGCACAGACCGTACGTAATGGCCTCCTGCGCGGTCATGTAGAAATCGCGGTCGGTATCCCGTTCAATTTTTTCCAGCGGCTGACCTGACGCGGCGGCAAGAATACCGTTCAATTCAGCACGCAACTTTTCCATTTCCTGAGCCTGGATGTTAATATCCACCGCTGGAGCCACCATGCGACCGCTGATCAGCGGCTGGTGAATCAAGAATTTCGAGTTCGGCATCGCGAAGCGGCGGTC
>CAZYDZ010000030.1:0-15391 GCA_964646535.1 uncultured Opitutaceae bacterium | reverse complement strand
GAAAAAACACTGAAAAGCGCAATAGGGGTTGCGTCGCCTCTGGAATTGCTCCACTTCTTGAAGGTAATGGGGTGGATTTTCTGGCAGGGTATCGAGTATCAGAGACCATCCCGCCTGGTTTGGTTCCCAGACTTGTCATGAACACTGAGCAAAACTTTTCCGTGCGCGAGATTCCCGAGCTAAATACCAGGCTCTCGAAAAAAGATTTCACCTTCTATACCCTGTTGGCCGGTATTCTGCTGCTCGGGGTCGGCGTCTTGTTTCTTCGCTCGGAATATCAGATCAGCGGAATCGGTATGGTGTACTCGGCGGAAGAGTGGTATGTCTACGCTCCTACAGAAGAACGCCTGGAAACCATTCCCATCGAAATCGGGCAATCCATACAGGAAGAGGATGTCCTGTTTGAGATGGATAAAACAAGCATCCGACTGGAAATCCTGCGACGTGGGGACGAATTGTCCCGCACCCAGGCAGAACTGGACGACCTACAATGGGAAATCCGACTGAACACCATTCGCCCATCCGATCCCCAAATCGTGATGGCGGAAGAGCGATTGGAGATTCTGACCCAGATTCAACAGATTCAAACCGCGATGACCGACAGTCTGGGAAGCTTGTCCGAACAGCGCGCTATTCGTTCTCTTGAATTTTACCGGCAACAAATCGAAAATCTGCGAACCCGTCTGGACACCCTGCAAACCCGTTGGGCGCGGCAATGGAAGGAAGAGGGCCTGCTGGAAATGGAGCAGGAACGGTTGCTCTCCCGCAAAAAGCGCCTGGACGAACGTTGCCAGCATCTCCAACAGGAAATCGAACTGCTGACATCGCAACTGCAGACATTGTCAATCCGTGCGCCAATCAGCGGAACCATCGCGGATATCTACTACCGCCACACGGGAATGAAAGCGCTGAAGGGAGACCGAATGGCCAAAATCATTCGGGACAACGGACGCTACCGTGTGCGCACTTATCTCGACCAGCGCAATTACGACCTCGTCATCACCGGGATGCCAGTGCGCATGGAATCGGAGGTATTCAACTCCATGCTGGGAGGATATATCACAGGCACCGTTGCCCGAATCGGCATGGATATTGCGCGAAAACCGAATATGGACAGCGGGGAAAACCCCTCTGACGCAAGCTTCATGCCACTTTATGAAGTATGGATCGACGTGGAAGAAAGCCCCTACCCGTTGATTCCTGGATCGACCGTCCGAGTCCATATTCTGATGGGTAAAGTCCCACTCTGGAGATCCTTGTTGCAACTTCCTGAACAACGCAGAGAGTCCCCCCTCCCTTCCCGGACTGAATCCGAACGATGAACTCGCAATCTTTCCAACCTCCTGCGACCAACCCACCTTCGCTGGTTCGCTTCATTTTCTCCTGTCGGAGAAAGCTGTACAAGGGAATGACGTTCGGTCTGCTGCGCGCGCTGGTACTCACCCCCATCCCGATTCTTTTCCGAAGCATAGTCGACCAGCATGTGGCAGACTCCAACGTGGTCGGTGTTCTCAGCACATCGGCTATTTTTCTGGGTCTGATTTTCCTGAACTTCACCTTCATGACACTCGGCACACGCCATCTGGCGGCGGCCACAATCTCCATCGGAGCAGAATTGCGCGCCCGCGTGTTTGAAAAGATGCAGTTTTTGAGTTTCGGTTATCTCGACAATCAAAAAACGGGGCGCCTGCTGTCCAAGTACACCCATGACACTCAACAGGTCGGTGGCATGATTCAGCAAACTGCGAATGGAATTTTACCGAGTGTGCTGCACGGTGTTTTAATGTTACTGGTCATGGTCGTCATGAACTGGCAATTGACGTTCGTGATCCTGCTGATGTTGCCCGTGTTTGCTTTCATCCGCTACTACTTCTTCAAAAAACTGATCGAGCACAACCAGCGGGAGCGCAAAGTCCGTGAGCGACTGATGGGGACCGCTACAGAATTAATCAGCGCCACACGCCTGATTCGCAGCCTCGGCGAGGAAACCCAGGCCACCACCCAGATGAACCAGAGCAGTTACGAAATGGCGCACTCCCGCTACAAGATCATTCAGTTCAATACCGCCTTCCACACCTTCACCTATTCGGTCACGGAATTCCTTTCGTTGCTGGTTATCGGAACTGGAGCGCTGCTGGTTATTGGCGGCAGCCTCTCCCTCGGCACTCTAATCGCCTTCATGGTCGCGCTCCCGGTCATTCTCTCCCCGATCAACATATTCTCCCAGATCAGTGAACAATACTTTTCCGCCAGAGAGGCCTACAACAGCCTGAATGAACTGCTCGACTCCCCGTACGTGGAGGAATGGAATGGCGACATTCAGTTGACTCCTTTCAAGGGGGACATCGAATTCCAGAACATCGGCTTCTCTTACGCCAGACAGAAGATACCTGCGATCCAGGACTTCAGCCTGCACATTCAACCAGGAGAGCACATTGCGTTGGTTGGACCGTCCGGCTCGGGCAAGAGCACCATCGCCAATCTGGTACTCGGTCTCTACAAACCCAAAGAGGGGCAGATTCTGTTCGACGGAATCCCACAGGAGAAACTCTATATGCGCGGCATCCGCCGTCAGGCCGCCATTGTCATGCAGGAAAATCTGCTCCTTTCAGGCACCATCATCGACAACATCCGTTTTGCCCGTCCCTCCGCCACCGACGAGGATATCTATGAAGCGGCAAAAATGGCCAATGCGGATATCTTCATCGACGAGCTGCCACAAGGGTATATGACCATCATCGGCGAGCGCGGCGTGACTCTTTCCGGCGGACAGCGTCAACGGATTTCCATCGCACGGGCCATCTTGCGCAATCCCACATTGCTGATTCTGGACGAGGCCACCAGCGCCCTCGACTATCAAAGCGAACACTATATCCAGGAGGCGCTCGACCGCCTCGCCCACGGTCGCACCGTCATTACCATCGCCCACCGCCTCAGCACCATTCTGAACGCCAATCGCATCGTGGTCCTGAACAAGGGACAAATCATGGAAACCGGCACCTTTGACGAATTGCGCAAACGCGGCCAGTACTTCGCTAAAATGCTCGATTCTCACGAATTCACCGACCTCGGAACGGAAACGGCAAACCAAGAGAGTCCATCCTGAATAGCGTTGGTTTAAGCCCTCAATCAGCTGACGGGAGATTTTAGCGTGTGGTTCGCAGGAGCGGCTTTATGCCGCGACCCGAATGTGGTGTGATCCTAATCGCGGCATAAAGCCGCTCCTACATTTCCCTACGTCATCCGTGGTTAAAATAGATGGTTGTTATCTTCGGGAGAGCGCGAACTGCTTTGGTGTCATGTCCGTCTGGAGCTTGAACTGTTTGGAAAAAGAATACACGTCGGGATAACCCAGCTTCAGCGCCACGTTCTTGATGGCGATACTCTCGGTCAGCATCTGCTGGGCCAATTCCATACGTCGCCCCTGTCGATAGGTTCCAGGCGACATACCGACAGCCATTTTAAAGTCCTTGCGAAACTTCGAATAGCTCACCCCCAACTCTTGGGCAATATCCTCCAATGGACGCTTGCATCCCTTGTCGGCCAATAACAGGGTCGACGCGTTCTCCACAAAGTGATCCGCCTTATTTGCCTGATTCGCCCTCATCAGTAAATTCACCAGCAGCATGTGCATCTCTGCCAGCACTTCATGCAACTGGTTTTCCGGGCAAGAATTCAACCGTTCATAAATTCGGCTGAACTGGGCGTAAATCAACTCATTCAGGCCAATCTGATAATTTGGCACAGATAAAGAGACCATGCGTGTTGACTGCAGCAACTCAAACATCTGTGGAGGAAAAATCAGATAGCACTCCGCAAACTCTTCACTGGACTGAAAAAGATTCGTATGCTCCACACCTGGAAACCGCTGATACAGACACCCTGGCCCAATTTCAAATGCATTGCCGCGAGTATCCTCGTAAACCCCCACTCCTTTGATGATATACACCAGAATATAACACTGATCCCGAATCCCCGACCTCCCCAGCCACTTTCCATCACTCTTGCCCATGCACCAGGAAAAGCCACATCCCATCAACCCTCCCATGCGAAAAATTCGTTCATTGCGCTGTGGTATCTCCATCTCGGTTCCGTCCATCATAAAATATCATTTATGATAAAAAATCTACCACTGACGACATTTATTATAGGGTTTTTATCTGATAGATTGGCGAACTTATTCACATCCAAGATTATATCATTTACAACAAAATGCAGGGCATCGTCCATATTATCAATTTCATCAGGGCACTGGAGCCGCGCCCGGGGTGTAACCCGGAATTGCTGGAGCCCGTGATTCAGCAGATGAAGCTTGCCAAACAATACCATCTGCCCGTCACCTGGCTGATCCAATACGACACTCTGCTGAGCAAACCCTTTCAAGCAGTGCTACAGGAAGTCAGTCCGGATGACGAGATTGGCATCTGGCTGGAAATTGTGCAACCACTGGTAGAGAAAGCGGGGCTTGTCTGGCGGGGCCGTTACCCATGGGACTGGCACGCCAATGTTGGTTTCTCGGTCGGTTATACTCCCGAAGAGCGTGTGCGCATGGTGGATATTTTCATCACAGACTTTGAGCAGCACTTTGGCTTCAAACCGAGATCCGTCGGCTCCTGGTTCATAGACGCCCATACCCTGGCGCATCTGGAGAAGCAGCACGGTATCATTGCTTCATGCAACTGCAAGGATCAATGGGGGACCGACGGCTACACACTGTGGGGAGGATACTTCAACCAGGCCTACTATCCCTCGCGCAACAATTCTTACATCCCTGCACAAAACAAAGATCAGCAAATCAGCATTCCTGTTTTTCGCATGTTGGGCAGTGACCCAATCCATCAATACGAAGTGCCGTTGGGCAACGGTCACGGCCAAGCCGTGGTTACGCTGGAACCCGTCTGGTCTGCAGGCAGCAAGCCTGAGTGGGTCGACCATTTTTTCAAGAACATGTTCGACTCCCCATGCCTCAGTTTTGGCTATACCCAAGTAGGCCAGGAAAACTCCTTTGGCTGGCCTGCCATGTCAGCAGGCTTAACCTATCAGCATAAACAAATTGCCCGGATGAGGGACGAGGGAACCATCCGTATCGAAACCCTCTCCCAATCCGGTAAATGGTTCAGAGAAACCTACCCACTCACCCCTGCCTCTGCCGTAGTCATGCAACAGGATATGGACGCCCCGCAGCGCGGCGCCCTGTGGTACTGCTCCAGGAATTATCGCACCAGTCTGATTTGGGATGGAGAAGATTTTCGCATTCGCGATATGCAACTGTTCGATGAATTCAGGGAAGAGCCTTTTCTCCACCTCGCATGCAAGCAACCTTCCTGCCAGTACGATGCCCTACCCATCATGGACGGGCTGCTCTGGAGCAGGCAGGATTACAGGGCTGGCTTCCGCCTGATCGATTCACAGGGAGCAACCATTCCACTGCAACGGCGTCCGCAGATTCACAAACAGGACAGCCTGACACTCATAGCCGATCTTGATAATCGCTTCCGATTTACTTTTTCCGAGGATCAAGTCCACCTGCAAGGACCGACAGACTCCGAATGGAGCCTGACAGCCCAGTGGCATTCCGAAGCACACACTGCATTTCAGGGAATCCGCGGAGATCTCTTACAATTCTGTCATGCCGACTACCCCTATGCCATCCGTATCTCGAATGGCCGCGCAATCCAGAAAAAGTCAGGATTTTCTCTGCAGCCAGACAACAGCGGACAAATCACAATCCGGATGCATTGAAGAGCAGATTTCGCAGATGGAAAAGATCCTCTGCGTCACGTTGCACTCTTGTCAGGCACCCAAATAGTCCATACGTTCGCTAATAATGATTCCTGTATCCTGCATCTATTTCCCTGGTGGCAAGCGCAAGGCGCTCACCTTGAGTTATGACGACGGCGTCAAACAAGACAGACGCCTCGTAGAGATATTCAACCGATACGGTTTGAAGGCCACATTTCACCTTAACTCTGGATGTACAGGGGGAATCCGACTGCCAATCGAAGAATTTGCCAGCCTGTATCAAGGGCATGAGATTTCGGCGCACACGGTGAATCATCCATCGCTGACCACGTCCCCCCTGGAGCAACTGGCGTGGCAGATACTGGAAGACCGCAAGCAACTGGAAGCCGTCGCGGGCTATACCGTACGCGGCATGTCGTATCCAAACGGCCAGTACTGTCAATCTATCATATCCCATCTTGTGCATTATGGCATTGAGTACGCCCGCACCACAAGATCGCACGGAAAGTACACGCTTCCCGAAAACTTTCTGGAATGGCATCCGACCATCCACCACAGGGAAAACCTGTTACAGAAAACCGAGGAATTTCTGGCCATTCCAGCACACCCCACCAACCCACCCAGCCTGTTTTATGTATGGGGACACAGCTATGAGTTTGACCGCAATCTGGAGGATAATAACTGGGAAATCATCGAAGCGTTTGCCGCACGCATGGGACCTGAATCGGAAAATGTCTGGTTTGCCACCAATATCGAAATCGTCGACTACCTGAATGCGTTGAAGAGGCTGCGCATCAGTGCGGACGGGCACATCGTAGAGAACCACAGTCATCTCACCGTCTGGGTCGCAATCAACCAACAGCCTCATCAACTGACCCCTGGCGAACGCGTCACAGTCTCCATCTGATCATGTACGATATTCATCTGGAATCAGCCACAAAACTGTTCACTGACAGTCATTCCTGGGCCCATCCGCGCGCAGGCGCGATCCCCGCCAACAGTCCTGGCAATCCCAGTGCGTTGCCAGTGGTCGTCATGACCCTGCAAACGATCTGGCTGAAGGGTTCCGATATTTTTTCCGACCTCTATGTCATGCGCACGGAAGACATGGGCAAGCACTGGACAGAGCCCGCACAGGACCCTGCATTTCAGAGAAAAACCCTGCCCAACCAGCAGGAAGAGGTTGTTTCAGACTTCACACCTGCATGGCATGCGGCATCGGGCAAGCTGCTGGGCACAGGCCACACGGTAATTTACGAAGGCGTCCATATTCCTAATATCCGCAATCGTTCAGTCAGCTATGCCTTCTACGATGCAGAAGACCGGCGCTGGTCAGACTGGCGCAAACTGGTTATGCCTGACCTGCCACATTTCACCAATGCGGGCGCAGGTTCCACCCAGCGCTATGATTTGCCCAATGGCGACATTCTGTTACCCATTTATTTCAAGATGCCAGAGGGCACACAATTTTACACAACCGTGCTGCGCTGTCGTGTAGACGGTGAGGAATTGCGCTATGTGGAGCACGGCAATGCGCTGACCGTTCCCGTGATGCGCGGATTGTACGAACCGTCTGTCACTTGCTGCAAGGGACGCTACTACCTGACCATGCGCAATGACATACAGGGATACGTGGCGTTATCCAGGGATGGCATGCATTACAGTGAACCGACCCCATGGCTCTGGGATGACGGCAGCGACCTGGGCAATTACAACACACAGCAGCACTGGATCACACACGGGGATCGCCTCTTTCTGGTCTACACCCGTCGCGGCGCAGACAATGACCATGTGTTCCGCCATCGGGCTCCCCTGTTTATCGCTGAAGTGGATCAGGACAACCTGCGCGTCATTCGCGCCAGCGAAAGAATCCTGATGCCCAATCGAGGCGCCCGTCTCGGCAACTTTGCAATCACCCATGTGACCCCCAATGAAGTATGGGTCACCGACAGCGAATGGATGCAACCACGCGGCTGCGAACAATACGGCTCCGACGGCAGCGTATGGGTCAGCAAAATCAAGTTTCGCCAGTAAATTGAGATGGAGGAAAGGTCTCTCGCCAAGCTATAATAAACATGATTAAATAGCAGTATAGCCATGCAAACGAACCCTGACATATCTCAAATACCTGCGGCTGAAGTCACCGCAGAGAACGCGCTGTTGCTGGATGTACGCACACCTGCGGAGTTTGCAGAAGCTCACATTGCAGGTTCCGTGTTGCACCCGCTCGGCAGTCTCTCGGTCGAGGAGGTAAAACGTCTGGCAGAGGGAAAGAATGCCTGTGTTGTGATCTGCCGTTCAGGAAATCGGGCCAGACAGGCCGCGGCAGCTCTCTGCCAGCACAACATACCCCAGTTGCAGATTCTCGCCGGAGGGATACAAGCGTGGGAAGCAGCAGGACTCCCCCTCAATCGCGGGGCTAAAACCATTTCCCTGGAGCGACAGGTGCGCATCGCGGCAGGCACGTTGGTATTCATCGGAGCAACTCTTGGTTATTTCGTCCACCCAGGCTGGATCGCGCTATCTGCCTTTGTTGGCGCAGGCCTGGTTTTCGCAGGTATTACGGACACCTGCGGCATGGGCATGCTGATCGCCCGCATGCCATGGAACAACAGATCCAGGTGAATTCTCACCAAGCCACCAAGCACACAGAAGAAAGGAACCACTGCCCTCTCTTGACGCTCTTTGGCAATTGATCATAAAATAGGCGGTATGCACGCTCACCACAATCATGAGCACGAACACCATTCCTATCGTGGAGGCGAAGGACACGGCAATGAACGGACGGTTCTGCTCGGGTTTCTGCTGACCTTCAGTTTCATGATTGTCGAGGCGGTTGGTGGTTATCTGTCGGGTTCACTGGCGTTACTGGCCGATGCGGGACACATGTTGACGGATGCCGTGGCGCTCGGCCTGGCATGGGGAGCTTTCCGTATCGGCAGAAGGCTGGCCGATCACAAGCGAACCTACGGTTATATGCGCTTTGAAGTGATCGCCGGATTCATCAATGCGCTTACGCTGATAGGGATTGTATTCTGGATCGGTATGGAGGCCTATGAACGTTTCCACAATCCATCTGAAATCCTGACAGGAACCATGCTGATCGTGGCCATAATCGGCTTACTGGTCAATTTACTGGTGTTCAAAGTTCTCAGCCACGGAGACCATGATCACGTCAATATCCGCGGGGCCATTCTGCATGTATTGGGAGATATGCTTGGCTCCATTGGCGCCATTACCGCCGCCATTGTGATCTATTTCACAGGATGGACACCGATTGACCCCCTCCTCTCCATTTTCGTCGCCCTGCTGATCCTGCGCAGCGCCTGGGCGCTGTTGCGCAACTCCCTGCATATTCTGCTGGAAGGCGCTCCTGACAACGCGCAACCAGAGGAAATTGAAAAAATCCTGATGGAACATGTGGGTGGGCTACATTCCGTGCATCACATCCACGTCTGGTCGATCACCTCGGGCAAAATACTTGCCACAATGGAAATACGGCCTGAGCTTGGGGCCAATTTGCCCGTACTGGTGGAACATGTGAAGGAAGTCCTGCATGAGCACTTCCAAATTGACCACGCCACCGTTGCCATCGACTGGGCGGAAAGCGATCGCAAGTACTGCCTGTTTGCCTGACGGTCGCACCGTTCTTTCCTTGCCCGCCATAATTGGTTGCCTTTGAATGACTGGCCATGAGAACTTTCCTGCTTTCGTTCTACTGTGCGCTTTTACTCCTCACCGGGCTCCAGGCACAGGACAAACATTATGAAATCCGTCAACTACTGTTCAAACGTGAGTTCGGCAAACTGGACGAGATGTATGCCCAGATAGGCTCAGGACCCTTTCGGCTCACGGAGTTTTTCCCGCCTGTCCACAATTACTTTGGTGCATTGACACCCTATACCAGCGAAGGCACCTGGGAATACCATGAACTGCTCCTGCTGCAGTGGCACAAAGCTCATCCCACATCTCCAGCCGCTGTGCTTGCGCTCGCACAACTCTACTACGACCACGCCTGGGCGGCCCGTGGCACGGGATACTCAAGTCAGGTAACGGAAGAAGGACGGAAGCTTTATCACCAACTCCTCAAGAAATCGCTGGATACGCTGATGAAGTACTCGGACCTGATCAACGGGGAACCCTGGTACTATAATCTGACTGCCCGTATTTTCGCCAACTCGGGAGATACCTTCGGTCAAGCCGTTGAGATGTATATGGCGCTCATTGAGAAATGGCCTGGATACATGGATGGGTACTCCAACCTTGCCTTTTATCTGCTGCCGCGCTGGTACGGGACTCCAGAAGAGTTGTCCGCTTACATTGAGTGGATCACTGAGCAGGTGGGTGGCACGGACGGAGATATGATTTACTCACGGCTGATGGTGGATACGGCTCACATGGAACAGGGTACTTTTATTCGGGACTACCAGCCTGATATGGAACGTATTGCCCGCGGTTTTGATACGATGATCGGCAAGCTGTCTCTGGATGACCGAAACTATATGCTGGATCGCTACATCCGCACCCTGCAACTGACCCAGGACAATGAGCGGTTAAAATCAGCCCTGCTAATGAGAGGCCCTCTGCCATTTGTAGGAGTGTGGAGCAATCGGAAAACCTATCAAGCTCTCCTGCAAAGAAGCGGCGCCGAAGAAAGAATCCTCGCCGCCTGGGAACTGGAGAAAAAGGGAGAACCGGAACAAGCCGAAGCCATCTATCTCTCCTTCGATCCAGATGCAGCAAAAAATCCATGGCTCTCCCTTTTCTATCAACGTCATCGGAAGACAGACATGCTGACAGATCGTGAAGATACGCGCCGTTTTAATATCCCTGTAGCTGATGTGAAATCAATGGATGATGTGTTTTCTCTGTGCGTCATTTACCCCACTATCGGAAATTTCGCAAAAGCCAGGGAGGCGGCCGATCGTTTTGATGCGGAACGAGGCCACAATATTGCCGGCAAACTCGCCTACTACCAAATAGCGCTTTATGAGGGAAACAAGGAAGCCGCAGCCAAGGCGCGCCAGTCCATCCTGGATTTGAAAACAGACCGCAAATTGTACCAATTCGCACAGGCTTTCATGAGCAACCCCGACAATGTTTCCATTGACTCTCTGGACTGGAGAGATCCCTATGCCTCCCATGCCGCCACAGCCATTGCACTGTATCTGTATGAAATCGGACGCATTGAAGAAGCCCGGGCCTTCCTCGAAAATGGGTTCTTTAACATTACCTCGGTAAGTGAACGCAACCGCTTCGGCGGCCTTTATCTTTATCCGCCAAAATAGAAAGTCTCTTACCAAGACACGGAGCACACCAAGGAGAGGGAAACTCACGCGAAGGTGCGAAGCTCATGCCATTGTAGGAGCGGCTTTACGCCGCGCCCCAAAGATATTGTTAGTCTGGTCGCGGCATAAAGCCGCTCCTATATTGTCACTTCATCCGACGCCGTACCCAGACGATTCCTGTCAGGGCCAGGCCTGCCAGCAGGGCGATCGTCGAGGGTTCAGGGATGGCATGCAGGGCCACTGCGGTAAAACCGCCGCCCAGATCGTAGTCGTAATCGATCTGGAACCAGTACTCTTCGCTGTTGTAGGTCAGGAAGAGCTGATTGCCGCCGAGGAAAGAGATTCCGTTGAAGGTATCAAACACGCCTGTGATCGAGCCGTCCGTGCGCAACAGGACAATCGGATCCGCAGACTGCCAGTCCACATCATAATACAGGCCTAACTCGAGATTACCCGCCAGCGTCACCAGCGCTTCTGTCGTTGTTCCCAGCACGGTCAACGGATCGTACTGCGGGTCTTCATACAGGCCCATCCGATAATTGCCGTCGGCGAGAAACAGCAGGCTACCAGTAATATCCAACGCCTTGACCAGATGGTTATCACCCTCAAGAGTAGCTCCTTCGATGATTTGAACATGACTGTAAACGGGGGTCCCGCCCTGTCCACCAATGCTTCCCTCACCGCTCAGGATCGTACCACTCCCGCGTACCCGGAAATAACTGGTCTGACCAAACACGCTGTTCAGCACAAAGCGACCCTCTTGGATCTCGGTCTCTCCGGTGTGAAAGGAAGGAGCGGCCGTACTCACGGAAACCACCGTACCCGCTCCAGTCTTCACCATCCGCGCACCGGCACTGTTCGGGTTGACATTGCGCAACAAATAGAGAGTCCCATCCGTACTATGCTGGTGAATGAAACCCGTGGGGCTGTTTCCTCCATCCAGGTACCAAAGTAAATTCAACTCGAAATCCCCGGTCCCCTCCTCCATCAGGACTTTATTAATGTACAAGCGATTATTACCGGTACTGGTCGTCGACAAACGCCCCCCCTCTCCAGTGATGGTCAGACTGGCTCCACGGATGTAGCCGCCCGACAATGTAGTATTTTCTCCCCCTTTTATCTCATTACCATCAGTGACCACCACATAATGCGTGTCACTATTCAAACTGACGCCGGTTGGCATCTCCGTCAGCCCTTTACCCAGAGCCGCCCGCGCTGCGAATTTCGTGGTAATATCATCCACCTCTTCAGAGTCAATGTAAACGAACCCTGTTTTCTTCACATCCCCGACCATTTCTGAAACCGTAATCCAAGCGACATTGAGAACCGTTCCTGCCGTTGCGCTGTTGTGAGCAAATACAAAACGACCGCCATCGGTCAGATCAATATGCAGATTGGACAAGCCCGAATCAAAGCCTGCTGCCGCGCCAACGGGGCTGGGATACCAAGTTCCGCGGTTGGAAGCGCCAGCGATTGAACCGTTATACGTAAACGTAGAACCATTCCCGACAATGATCGAATTTGTTGCCGAGTAGTAACGTAAAAAGATCTGGGCAAAACCAACATTGGCTCCGTCGGTCAAAACAACCCGCGAGCTGGCGTATTCTTCGGGAGAATCAGCCGAATAACCACTCCCCAGAACCAGGTTGCCCGATGCCGATCGCGTGGCTCCACTGAACACCAGGTCGCCCATATTCACAATCGTATGATCTATAGAGGATTCACTGCCAGTAATCGTCAGTGCCGCCGCTCCTGTTTTCACTAATGCGCGGTCGATATTGTCATAAGTAATACTACCATGTAATACAATCCCTGCATGTCCCGTATCGATCAGCACTCCCTGTGAACTACCCGCACGGCTATTGGGAATAGCTCCACCGCCGGTAACAACCTGCAGATCATTATAGATAATGACTTCGTAATCGCTGTGGTTGGTAATGGTGCCACCAATCCTGAATCCATCGCCATCCAGCTCAAACGCATCTGCTGCCGTCTCCGCAAAGGTGATATGACGCAGCAGGATGGAACCCAGATTGTTCCAGGAATAGGTATTGGACCCGTCAAAGAGAAGGCTATCTCCATTGACTGGAACATTTTCGTCGGCCCAGTTAAGCTGCTGATCCCAGGTGTCGCCCACACTACCAGTCCAGGTATGGGTCGTTTGTGAAAAAAGAACCGCAGGCAACATTGCCACAAGGCATATAACCAAACGGAAATACAGGTTGGAGTTGGACTCTTTCGGGAGTAATTTTAGTTTCATAGCATGGTATGGATAATAGAACGTTGGTCGTATGTGATTAGCCAAGTTTACCTATTTTCTAAGAAATTTTCATATGTACGCGACAAAAACCATGTATTTAGTAGATTATTTGTAATAAATCATAGAATTCTTAACCCTCTTTTTCCGTGACCTCTCTTAATATCTGGAACTCACTACACACCGCATTCGAGTGGATAGAACCGCATATGATCCATCAAAAGGGATATCAGAAAGCCAGACATCACACAGATTGTTACATCGCTTACTGGGTGGAAAAAGGAGGGCTGCGCCTGCATAGCAAGGGACAGGTGTCGGAAGCCGCAGAGGGCGAATGGCTTTTTCAGCGCCCATGCTTGCCTGATCAGCGTTACGGCTTCCAATGGGTGCCGTTCAGCACAGGTTTTGAGGTTGCTTTCCAGCTGCGCTGGGATGGTCCGGGGCACCTGCTGCTGCCCAGCGGAAAAATATTCTGGAAGTCATCCGCGCTGCCCGCCCTGAACGAACAAACGCTGCAGCTCTTTGAATATGCCCGCACCCTTTTTCCCATCGTTGGGCATCTCAGCAGATTTGACCCCGTAACGATGGCTGAGCATCTCAAACTGCAGCAGGAGTTTCACCTCTGGTTCATGACATTGATAAAAGAATGGGATAAGATGGGGAACGGCATCAACCATGTCGTTAATATTGACGAAAACATTGCACTGGCAGAGCGCCTGCTGAGAACCCATCCGTGGAACCAACCTTTTTCCATCCAGACATTGGCTCGCGAGAGCGGCTATAGCACGAAACATTTTTCCATGCTGTTTCACCAGTACTACGGCGACACTCCCCTCGCCTATCGCATGCGACTCAAGCTGGATCAGGTCATTGAAACCCTACGGACAACCGACCAGAGCATCAGGGCGATTGCCCACCAATTTGGTCTAACCCAAACCCGACTGGGAATATGGCTCAAACGTGAAACAGGAAAGACCCCCTCGGAAATCCGCGGTGGACGCTAAGACAAGAGACCCCTTCTCCTTTATGTGCTTTGTGTTTTGGTGAGATGAATAAGAGTTCGATTTGTGTTGAGATCGCCGAATGGGCTGTTGCATGGTGACCGAATCATGCCTGTGGTCATACCTGAGTTTTCATCCGAATCCGCACCACCCGCGATATGGCAATGGCCCAACCTGCTGGCGCTGGATGCCGCCTGGATTGCAGTCCTGTGGCAGCAATGGATGGGAAGAACGACAGGAACAGCCGCTTGGGTATTGGGACTGTCGGTCTGGCTGGCCTATACGGCAGACCGCTGGCTGGATACCCGCAAACTACCGCCGCACCGACTGCTGACAGGCCGCCACCGCATCGCCCGCCACTGGCAAAAGGTACTCATCCCCGTATGGGTGATCGTCCTGCTGGTGGACGTCGGCATTGCACTGACGGGGCTGTCCGCGGCACAATTGCTGAGTGGTTTTCTGTTGTTCACCGCTTGTCTCGGCTATACGCTGGCCGTATATCGCCGCCAGCATGTCCCCAAAGAGCTGCTGGTCGCCCTGATTTTCACGGTTGGAACGGTCCTGTTGCAAATTGAACGGCTGCCGCTGTCCACCACCCTGATCGGGGCCAGCGGGCTGTTTCTACTGGTTTACGCCAATTGCACGCTGATTGCCGTACGCGAATCTGCCACGGATCTGCGCATGGGGTATTCCTCCATGGCGCTGCAATATCCGAACAGCCTGCAATGGGCTCGCCGCGGGCTGATTCTGGTAGGGGTCGCGGGAATCGGCCTGTCAATCACCCATTCGATCCACTATCTGCTGTTCGCCATCTGTGCGACGGGCATGTTGCTACTGGACAGAAATGCATCCCAGTTCCATCCCGAGACCTTCCGCGTGGTCACCGACATGGTATTACTGCTTCCGGTTCTCCCGCTGATTTAATGAAACGGCGCTCCAAACCAGGGTTTGAACAAGTTGCCAGAATATACCCGTGGCTGGAATTCCTCGCCTACGGCAATCAGCAATCCAGAGGACGCCTTGCGTTTTTATCCACACTGGCCGACAGTCAGAACATCCTCCTGCTCGGTGAGGGCAATGGCAGGTTTCTGCAAACGCTGTTG
>CAZYDZ010000029.1:10966-15696 GCA_964646535.1 uncultured Opitutaceae bacterium | reverse complement strand
GCAGTTTCGTTTCTGACTGAAACCACCACGCCATGCAGGCACGCTCGCGGGAGAGTTTTTCATTGGCTACTCCATCCTCCGTTCCATTGGAGAGATTTTCCGCGAACCCGATGCCACGCTCATTATGGGATTATCCCGTGGTACTTTTTACTCGATTTTCCTGTTTGTCGCAGGTGTTACCATTTTGGTGTTCACGTTACGGCGCAAAGAACTCTCTTCCGCATTCCAAACGACCAATCCCTCCTGATGGCTTCCCGTATTCTGTCCCGCATTCCCGTTCCTGCGCGTCTCGAGTTGCTGCTGATCGTCAGCGTCATGCTGCTCAGTGTGTTGCTGTTCCGCACACAGGACTGGGACAACGCAGGCATCGCCTATTTTTACCACCCCGAACTGGCAGACCCCTGGCCAACCGCCTCTACTCCCTTTCTCAAATTCCTGTACCATGTAGCTCCCATTCTCACAGTCGGCATGGGGCTGGCGGGTCTCTGGCTGATCGTCTCCAGTTTTATTGGCGGACGCTCACGCTATCATCGCTGGATGGGCATTTTCCTGATCAGCAGCGTACTGCTCGGCCCGGGCATCATTGTCAATGCCATCTTCAAGGAACACTGGGAGCGACCACGACCGCGACAAACCGTGGAATTTGGTGGCGACTTTCAATACCACCCGCTCTGGGAAAAAGGCAGTAACACTCATGGAAAATCCTTCCCGTGTGGACACTGTTCGGTTGGCTTCATTCTGATTGCGCTCTGGTACTGGTGGCGCAGACGTCGTCCCAAACTCGGACTGTTCTGCCTGTTATTCACCCTGGTCATAGGGGGATTGCTTGGTATCGCCCGCGTATCAGCAGGAGCACATTATCCGTCTGATGTGCTATGGGCCTTCCTGTTTTGCTGGCTCACATGCTGGATTCTGTACTATCCTGCCTTTACACTATACCGCATCCCAAACCGTGCGCAACGTGAGGATCCACATACCATCCGCACATGGCAAAAGATGTTTCTCTATGGAGGCGTCAGTATTACAGCTTTCATCCTGATCCTCAGCGCATTGGTTGCCACTCCCTACACGATGGAGGAATCAGGCGCCTGGGTGTTGAAACGCATTCCGCAAACAATTCATATCGAAAACAAAACACGCAACAAAGACTGGTGGGTGGAAATACGACAAGACGAACATTTGCCTCTAGGAACGATTGCTTACGAAGCGACCTGGAAAGGACATGCATTGCCGGGAAGATCCCTGCAATTGAATCGCACAGAGGAAAACAACACCCTGCAAATATACCTGCTGTCATCCGGATGGTTTACCGATATTGAGGGAACCCTGTTATTGCGTATCCCTGTAAACGTGGATCCGTCTCATATTCAAGTGCGTCAACCAGAACGATTACGCCATCTGAACTAACCTATCTTATGAATGGTCTGCTTCTAGTAAGCCTGATCTGGGCATTCTCCTTCAGCCTGATGCGCGAGTTTCTGGTGGGGATCCCATTTCCCGCCATTGTCCTGATTCGGGTAACTCTCGCCACCCTGATATTCTCCGTTTTCTTTTTTAAGAGAATCGAAATCCGCCTGATTCCCCGCTTGCTCGTCCTGGGTGCAGTCATGGTTGGCGTGATGTATCTGACGCTAACAGCATCCCTGAAAATCCTGCAGGCACACCAAGTCGCCCTCTTGACCATTTTCACTCCGTTCTATATCGCCCTGCTGGAAGATATACGTGAACGCAAACTGCGTCCAGCCTGGTGGTTACCGGCGATTCTCTCCGTTGTTGGCGCCGCCGTAATTCAATACAAACAGCCCACGGAAGAGATTCAGGAATTGACCCAGTCCTTCTGGCTATTCGACAAAAGCCTCGTCAATGGCATTATCCTGATCCAGATATCCAATCTCTCTTTTGCGACAGGCCAGGTCTATTTTCGCCACCTGCGATTTCGCTACCAGCCCAAATCCGAATTGCACTGGATGCCATGGATATTCACGGGCGCTATTCTGCTGACCATCCCCTTCTGGTTTTCTGACAGCATGGGACTAAACCAGCCATGGCAAGAGAGTTTCTGGAGCCAGATTACAAGGAGACAGGTCATTGTCCTTGCCTTTCTGGGCAGCGTCTCTTCGGGTTTCTGTATTTTTGTCTGGAACCGCTATTCCGCACGGGTCACAGGTCCCGTACTCGCTGTGTTCAACAACATCGTAACCCCCCTTGCCGTTCTGGTGTCACTGGTCATATTCAAAGAATCTGCCAATCTGCTTCGACTCTCCATCGGTATGGCGCTCATTCTGGTAGGCCTCTATGGGGGTATCCAGGTCACCCGTCCACGGCAACTGTCACCCCAAAAAAGCGGCAACTGAGTCATTCTTTTTTTGTCGCCTTTCCCGCCCTTTCTCGTTAAATTAATCCTCAGTAAAAATCCCCGCCCCCATTACTTTCTCAGCCCTATAAAACCATGATCGGAAAAATCCTCCCCCTGTTATCACTACTCCTGTTACTTGTCAGTTGCACCAGTACCAGTAACCCGGCTCTTGTTTACGGAGACTACACCATACAAACCCTGCGCGGCAACCGTTACGACATCAGCCCTGCCGTGATAAACATACAGGAAGGCCGTATCTCAGGGCAAGGGCCTGTCAATCGCTGGTCTGCCCCGCTTGTAGACGGTAACAAAATTGGCTCCGTAATCAGTACCAGAATGGCGGGCTCACCTGAAAAGATGGAAGCCGAGCAACAGTTATTATCAGCTCTCGAAGGAAGCATCATCATATATAACAATAAGTTCCTGACACTGGTAAAAGAGGGAAACGTGCTACTGACAGCATCACCTGCCTCGCAATAACAACAAGGAATTCCGTGTTGGATATCAAGGTCTGGCGAGTGCCTCCGCGACACGTTCTCGCAGAACGGGAATTAGTTCCTCTTCAAACCAGGGATTGCGCCTGAGCCACAGGTTATTACGCGGACTGGGATGGGGCAATGGCACCACAGTTGGCCAGTACTGGCGCCATTGGCGCACGGTTTCAGTCAAGTTTCCCGTAGCCTGCGGCAAATGATAAGCCATTGCATATTGCCCGATCACCAATGTCAGCTTCAGTCTGGTCAAGCGAGCCAGCAGCAATTCCCGCCATGCCTTCGCACATTCAGGACGTGGCGGGAGATCTCCTGATTTTCCCGTGCCAGGATAACAAAACCCCATCGGCAACAACGCCACCAGTTTCTCATCATAGAATTGTTTTCGGCTCAATCCCGTCCATTCACGCAAACGATCTCCACTCGGATCATTGAAGGGTATACCGGTTTCATGGACTCTTCTCCCGGGCGCCTGCCCGATAATCAAGATCGGGGCATGCGGATGCAGTTGAATTACAGGACGCGGTCCCAAGGGTAAAAATTCTGAACAAAGGGTACAACTCCTTACCCGCGACACCAATGAGGCAAATGATTCTTTGGGCATGGCATACATTCCTATACTGTCCAACTTACCGATGTGGGAACAACACCCCATGCATCCTCAATCATTTGAGAGGCCACAGTGGTATCCGAGTCTTCAGGAAACAGTGCAAAACAGGCGCTGCCACTGCCACTCATCAAACAGGGAATTCCTCTGGCGCGCAATAATCGCAGCAATACGGGGATCGCCATATACTTGGAGCCTGCGACTTCTTCCAGTGTGTTGAACAGAAGATCGGGCAAACGGGGTTGCTGCTGCCACTGTTGCAGCTTCCGTTTTCCATTTTCTCCACCACCATAAAGATGCGTAAAATGTGTTGCCAAGGTGCGGTAGGCCCAGACGGTGGAAATACCGAAACCCGGATGGAACAATAATGCCTTCCACCCTTGTAACGCCTGTTTCTCCGTGGCAGACAACGGCTGCCACTGCTCGCCAACTCCACTCATCCAACCTGCCTCATCACGCAAAAACAAAGGAACATCCGCCCCAATGGTTACTGCCAACGCATACAATTCATCCTCTGGCAACGGTTGTGGATTCCACATTTGCAACAAACGCAACGCGCCCGCGGCATCGCTGCTGCCCCCTCCCAGCCCAGATCCCCACGGAATACGCTTTTCCAGATACCAACGAAAACAGGGAGTACCTTTGACTCTCCGGCGATAACATCGCGCCGCCTGTAACACCAGATTGTCCTCGGACACAGGCAAATCCAATCCATTGATTTCCAATAAGTCTGTTGATTCCGGTACTGGCTCAGCCGATAAGGTATCACCCAAATCAAGCGGCACCACCAGTGAGAGCAGATTATGATAGCCATCAGGACGTTTTCCTTCAATTCGTAGATACAGATTGATCTTGGCCTTGCAAAAGACGGTGTTTCTCATTGTTGGATTGCAAACCGTGTTGGATTCGAGAGATAAACCATTGCAGATCATGACCAAGACCACTTCCACTGCCAAGCCAGATCTCATTCTTGCTCTCGACCTGCCCGACCAGCAACAGGCTCTGCAACACTTGGAGCAACTCACAGGACAATTGCATTGGGTCAAAATAGGCTTGGAAATGTTCTGTCGCTTCGGGCCTGGTTGGGTCAACCAGATCGCCGATCTGGGATACAAGATTTTCCTCGATCTGAAATTACACGATATTCCCAATACCGTGGCTGGCGCAGTCCGCTCTCTACAACACCTGCCCATTCAACTGTTGACGGTACATGCATCGGGAGGGCGCGAGATGATAGAGGCTGCGGTACAGGCTGCGTTGTGTTGCAGCCTGTACC
>CAZYDZ010000029.1:0-10956 GCA_964646535.1 uncultured Opitutaceae bacterium | reverse complement strand
TACAGGCTGCAACACAACGCAGCCAGCCCCTGGACATTCTCGCAGTCACCGTGCTCACATCCCTGGGAGAAGAAAACTTTTCTGAAATCGGCTGGAGCGGAGGCAGTGGCCAACAAGTATTGCGTCTCGCACGTACTGCCGTGGACGCAGGCGCCCCAGGCCTTGTCTGTTCAGGACGCGAGATTTCCCTGTTGCGCAAGGAATTGCCGTCACAAATCAAGCTGGTGGTTCCTGGAATTCGTCCTGCGGGCAGCGACCTGAATGAACAGAAACGAGTGTTCACGCCTGCCGACGCGGTGCGCATGGGAGCCTCCGCACTGGTTATAGGCAGACCCATCCTGGCGGCGAAGAATCCTCCGCTCGCATTGGAACAGATTCTGCAGGAAGTGAATGAAGCCGTCAGTGAATAGCTCCCTGCCCTTGCTCGGTCCCGAAATGGCACTGGTTCTCCTCTGCGGTGGCAAGGGAACCCGCATGCAACAGTCGGTAGAGGATAAAATTCTCGCACCTCTCCGCGATCAGCCTGTGGTATCCTACTCACTGTTGGCATGGCAACAGGCAGCGCCACACTCCCCATTGGTATTCGTCTGCCGCGACCGTACACAGCGCGAACAATTGCAAAAACAACTGCAACAATTGCGGTTTACGGCCCCCGTTTACTGGGCAAACAGCGGAGAGGAACGCCAAGACTCCGTATGCAATGGTCTGTCCTCACTTCCTGCAACATGTACTCATGTCTTCATTCACGATGCGGCACGCCCGATGCTGACACCCCGTACCCTGTTGCGCATGGGAGAAATTCTTCCTAACTGCAGGGCAGTCACCTGTGCCCGTCCTGCAACGGATACTCTCCTCTACGCCGAACAAGTCCACGCTGACCAGTCAATCGAGTGGAGCACGCTTCAACGCTCCAAACTCTGGTCCATGGAAACCCCACAGGCATTTGAACGCACCCTGCTGGAGCAGGCACACCAACAAATCATTAAACAACAACAGGTTGTAACTGACGATGTATCTGCTCTCTCACAATGTGGCCATGCGGTCACACCTCTGATCCCCGATCATCCCAATCCCAAGCTGACCCACCCGTCCGACCTTCCCCTGATTGCCTCGCTTATGAATGCTCACGCACCAACCGTTGATTTCCGTATTGGTCAAGGATTCGATATTCATCAATTTGCAGAAAATCGTAAATTGATATTGGGTGGGATTGAAATCCCCCATACCCGCGGGCTCAAAGGACACTCTGATGCAGACTGCCTGTTGCACGCACTGGCCGATGCCATTCTCGGCGCCTGTGGTCTCCCCGATATCGGCTATTACTTCCCCAATAACGACCCATCCATTGAAGGGATCGATTCGGGTAAGATTGTGCAAACCGCGGTAACCAAAGCTTCCGAACTGGGCTGGCAACTAGTCAATTGCGATATTTCCCTGCTTGCCCAGGAACCGAAAATTGCTCCCTGGCTGCTTCCCATGAAACAGAAGATCCGTGAATTAACAGGGCTGACAACGGACAGAATCGGCATTAAAGCCACCACCTTGGAACATATTGGAGGATTGGGACGCGGTGAAGGCATTGCCTGTATGGCTAATGTGCTGCTGACCAAATAAAAACGCCCCCTGTTTCCAGGAGGCGTTCGTAAGTCACACTTGAGCAGCAAACCACTCAATACTTTACAGAACAACCATACGATTTGGTTTCGCTGACCTCTACCTCTTTGCCAGCTTTCACCGCGGCAAAAGTCGTTTCAACGTAGTTGGTCGCCTTCTTCAGATTCTCTTCTTTTTGCGAATCATCCGAATCAATGGCTCCCTTGTATATCAAAATCCCTTCAGGATTGATGATGAAAATCTCTGGAGTCGTACGGGCCTCGTAGCTTTTTCCCATTTCTCCGCTTTCGTCCAACAGAATATCCGTAGCCGCAACCCCCTTGCTCTCATAGGTCGCCAAGGCCTGTTCAGCAGTCATGTGCCCCTGTGCCTTGGGCTTGGACGAAACAACAGACAACCAAATAACACCTTCGTCCGTATATTTCTTCTGCAGGTTTTGTATGTTCTTGCTGTTATATTGTTTCTTTACCCACGGACAACCATGGTTGAGCCACTCCAACACGACATACTTCCCCTTGAAGTCTTCCAGTTTATGAACCTCTCCCTTGGCGCCTTTTACAGAAAACGCAGGAGCTGGCTTGCCAATTTCGGGACTGGCCGCCAACAGGGACGCGCCAAGCACAAAAAGGGAAACCAACGAAGTGAAACGAATGAACCTGACCTTGTTTTTCATGAGCATAATTTAATTAAGAACACCCAACATCCGTTTTTAATCCCGAATGTCAGGTATTTTTTTCAAAAAAACTGGCCAATGCAGAATTAACCAGCCGAAGATTCCCAGCGGACAATCTCAAAAGCTGCACGAAACACACTGCCAATCCGTACAACAGCCAGAATTGTCTCTTCGTCAATCCCGTGTTCACGTAACACCCTCTCATGTGAATCAATACACAGGCCACAGCCGTTTATTGCCGAGGCCACCAGACTCCACAGCTCAAAATCCTTCTGGTCAGCCCCATGCTGACGAATTCCGTTCATGCGCAGGCGCGCCGGGCTTTGCAAGTACTTCTCATTGGAAGAAAGGTGCCCAAAACGATAGTAAACATTATTCATCGCCATGATCGCCGCAGCAATGCGAGCCCCTTCCAACTGTTCCGCAGTCAGATGTGTCGCCGCTTCCTCAAGGACTCCAGCCAGATAGCTGCTGCCTGCTCCGCTGGTCAGCGAAGCAGTCACCACACTGCCCCACTTCTGGGCGTCCGTCAACTCCTCCTGGCGCAGCACGCCAGACAGGTTCAACTTGATATCCTTAGCGTATGCAGGCAATGCCTGTGCAAGATTTTCTACTGACATAATACAAATCTCAGGCAGAAAGGGTCTTCTCACCCTTCTTCCAGTTACAAGGACACAATTCATCCGTCTGCAAGGCATCCAACACGCGCAGGACTTCCTGAGTATTGCGCCCCACATTCAGATCACAGACCATTACAAAACGAACAATTTCCTGCGGATCCACAATAAAAGTCGCACGCTGGGCTACCCCCTCGGCTTCGTCCAGAATCCCCAGAGACTGGGAAAGCTCACGCTTGATGTCTGCCAACATCGGAAAAGCCAGATCGCGCAAATCGTCATGATGCTGACGCCATGCCAGATGCACGTACTCAGAGTCCGTGCTGACTCCCAACACCTGGGCATCACGGTCAGCAAACTCGTCGTTCAGTTTGCTAAACGCTGAGATTTCTGTTGGACACACAAAAGTGAAGTCTTTCGGCCAAAAGAAGAAAATCTTCCATTTCCCCGAAAAATCCTCCGGTGACACGTCGCGAAACGCGTTATTGGGGTCCGTGGATACCACAGCCTTCAGTTTATATGACGGGAATTTCTGTCCGACTCCTAACATATCGCTAACTATTTTACTTGGATTTAGATGACAAATGCCGGCCGATAAAACCCGACCAGTCTATCAGACTACCCGCACCCGCCCGCTTCGCAAGTATTTCTCCATAATATTTTCGCCGTAACACCCATAAAGCGGTGTCCTGTTCATTTGCTGCCGAATTCCTGATAAAATCCAGGGATAACAGATTGCCTTACAGCAGAATCCATGCTAAAACATCAAAAATTATTTCCGTGACCTCCATTCAGCACATATTTAATGAAATCCATTATCGTATTCTCCGTGTGATTGCCGAGGGGGGGATGGGAGTCATATATGAGGCATTACAGCACGGTCCCCACCAATTTTCCAAGCAGGTAGCCATTAAGGTCATCCGCGAGGAATTCTCGGATATAGATGGTTTTCGCAATAATTTCGTGGGTGAAGCCAAACTGGTTGCCGACCTGATTCATACCAACATTGTCCAGATCTACCACCTCGGAGAAATGAGCAATCAGATCTTCATGGTCATGGAGTATGTTAACGGTATCAACCTGGCCGAATTTCTTGACAAGCATGCGGAACTGGATCGCCTGGTGCCAGTGGATCTGGGTGCCTTCATCGCATCGCGCATTTGCCGCGGACTCGCCTACGCTCATAAAAAACGCGACCGCGAAGGAAACCCGTTGCACATCGTACACCGCGATGTCAATCCGCGTAACATCATGCTTCACTTTGAGGGTGATGTAAAACTGACCGACTTCGGCATCGCCAAAGCCTTTAATCTGATGAACAACGAAGAGGGCGAAGTCATTGCGGGCAAAGACGAGTATCTGTCCCCTGAACAGGCCAATTACGAAATCACCGACAGCCGCTCCGACCTTTTCGGACTTGGCATCGTCCTGGCTGAAATGCTTCTGGGAGAAAATTTCTTTGTTGATCAGGATGCATCGAAAACCCGCGAAAATATCTGCAATATGCAGATTCCTGATTTCTCCATCATCCGCGAGGACATTCCAGTCAGACTGAACCACATTCTGCACAAGGCGTTGGCGAGAAACAGGGACGAACGATACTCCACAGCGGATGAGATGCTGATTGATCTGGAATTGTTTCTATACAGTGACGGCTACGGTCCTACGAATGAAAAACTGGCCATCTACGTACAAAACATCTTCGGCGTAGATCCATCCGTCCCCTCCTCTACACCGCGCTCCTGATCAGAGGATTGCTCATGAGCCAGCATTTTCAACAGGTTCAAAGCCAGTCCCAGAGCCTTGTCCTGGCTCCGCAACTGCGACAATCCCTGAAAATATTACAGGTGCCCACGCTGGAACTGCGCAACGTCATCCTGGAAGAACTGCAGCTTAATCCCACCCTCGAAGAATTGCCCATGGACGGGATCAGCATCGATGCCGGCAGCAGCAGTCCCACTGATTCACAAGATCATGAAGATGCCCCACTGAATGTCGAGGAGGACAATTTCGAGATTTTCAACAAACTGGACGATGACTGGAAGGAATACTTCGCCCAGGAAAATGCCAGTACCCACTACTCGGCGGAGGCAGAAGAAAATCGCAGGCATTTCTTCGACAGTATTGTAGGGGAAACTTCGCTACAGGAGTACTTGTTGCGTCAAGCGGAATTACTGGAATTGACAGCCAATCAGTTGCGCGCAATGGAATATCTGATTGGAAGCCTGGATGATCGCGGATTTCTCACGGTAAGCGAACTGGAGGTGCAACGCGCCACACAGGTATCGGCTGCCGACATTGAAATCGCAATACAAGCCCTGTTAACACTCGATCCCCCTGGAATCGGCTCCCGTGACCTACAGGAGTGCCTGTTGACTCAACTGCGCATCAATCACCGCGACCATACCCTGGCTGCCAGTCTGATCAGGGATCATTACGAATTGCTCCTCAAACGCCGCATTCCCGATCTGGTGCGCAAAACAGGCAATCGTATCGAGGCAATTGAAACCGCACTTGAGATTATTTCGGAACTGGACCCCGCTCCTGGGAGAAAATTCAGTAGTGATGAGAACCGCATCGTCGTTCCCGATGTGCGCGTGGAGAAGAATGACTTCGGCGAATGGCAGGTCATCCTGAATCATGAATACATTCCCCGTCTCAGGCTGAATCAACACTACAAGGACATGATTGCAGCAGGCACCCTGAGTACCAGGGAAAAGGAATATCTGCGCGAACGGATGCGCTCAGGCAAATTCCTGATTCACTCGATCGAGCAACGCCTGCAAACCATTGAAAAAATCACCTGGCAGCTATTACATTTCCAAAAGGAGTTCTTCGAACAGGGAGTCACCAAGCTCAAACCGCTGACCATGCAGCAAGTCGCCCGCGAACTGGGGGTTCACGAAACCACAGTAAGCCGTGCCATCGCCAATAAATACATGGATACGCCGCATGGTCTGCTGGAAATGAAATTCTTCTTCACCTCAGGCTATCAGTCCGAATCGGGAGAAACCGTGGCCAATACCACCATCAAGGAGCGTATCCACCAGATGATTCAGGCGGAAGATCCCGTCAAACCGCTCAGCGACCAGGAAATTGTCCGGCTACTCGGCACCGAAGACATCAACATCGCACGGCGCACAGTAGCCAAATACCGTGAGGAAATGAACATTCTACCCACACACCTGCGCCGCCGTTACTCCTGAGTTGACTCCACCTTCACGATGGTCGGAACGCTCTTCCCAACACCCAGTTTCTCCGCATAATCCAACACAGGATGCGGCAGGGGAAACGCTTCAAAACCTGTTTCCACGCGCGCCTGGTTGATCTGTGCCAATGCTGCCGCATCCAACATTACAGGGTCGGCGGACAAACGGAGCACAGGCTGCCCTCGGGTGTACAATGCGTTGAATAACGGACCTCCTTCAAACTGGAAACGTTCCATGGATACCAGGGTAAACAGCCATTTTTCCCGAATTTCAGGGATCGCACAAATCTCCGCCACCGCCACGGGCGCATTCAGCTTATTGGTCAAGAAGCGCTCTTCATTGGTAACATTGAACAGTGAGGCATTCACCAGCGCGCCGCTGAATCCCACAGACGGGACATGACCGTAAACAGGCATGTTGATCCAGAAATCCACGCCATCAATGAGTAGGTATGGCAGGTAACTGTAACGGCTGACTTCCTCCTTGCTGTGCCCTTTCTGCAATCGCTCCAATTCCTGGTCAGGTGGCAATTCGCCGCGCAACGGCCCTTCGTAATACCAATCCGAATGGGTAAATTCCCACGCATACCAGGTGCGCACCTCCGCACCATGAAAGCGGTTTCCGCCAATGCTCAACGGTGGTAAAAAACCAGCCCAGCGCATAGGATACTCGCGCTGGTCCACGATAATCATGTTTTCGCTGGCAAAACCGCGCTTCTGTAACGCCTGCATCACCGCCTCCACCAATCCTGTCGGAGTAGCCAACCCCAACCCACGCCGCGTATCTATTTTCAATGCCACCCTGCCTGTGCTGCCTGGCCGAATCCGTTCACCGCGCTCCTGCTCAAACGCCTCCAACAGCCGTTCGACGGAACCCATATAATCCTTTTCCCGCCCCCCAACCAGCGCCGATTCCCATATTACCGCAGACCCAACCGCGGGGAAAAAACAGAGTATCCCAATCAGGATTCCAACCCACCACATGGCTCTCACTCTCCCCTTACCACACCCAAAATGGCGGAAAAACTGTTGTCGAACGGGTTTTATCGTGCCAAGATCGCGTGTAGAGTGTGAATTCATGCCAGAATAGGCAGAACGGAAAGTTGTTTGTATCATGCGGATTCACTGTCCATTGTTTATGTTTCAAGTCATGCCAAAACCTACATTAATTTTAATCCTGTTGGCTGCAACCACGTTGTTCTTTTCCGCATGCACCGACCCTGAACAGATCGTTCAGAAAAATCTGCTGGAAGCACAAAAACTGGAACAAGAGGGATTCCTTGATGACGCACTCATCCTCCTGAGTGAATTGGATCAGAAATATCCAGGACGCCAGGATGTGCTGGAGCCACTCGCATTTATCTACGCGCGGATGCAGATGAATGCCCATGCAGCCGATGCCTTCCTGCGCATTGCGGAAATCGAGGCTGACAACGATTTGTACTACTTGTACGCGGCAGACCAGCAATCGCTGACGGGCAATGATAATGATGCCATCCACTACTATCGGCAGTACATCCTCAAACATCCCAAGGATGCGGATACGTTGGAAAAACTGGGCGAATTGCTGCTGAAGCGCAACCGTTATCAGGACGCAATCCACTACCTGAATCAAAAACAACAGGTTTCCCCTTCAGGACAAACCGCGCTTTCCCTGGCACAGGCATTCCTTGCACTTTCCAACATCAACCAGGCCCAATACTGGTTTGAAACAGCCTATCAACTGGACACCAAACAAGAGTTGAGCGCGCTGAGCGGTCTGGTGGAGATTGCCATCCAGAACAACCATTTTGACCAGGCGGAAGAACTCATAAAAAGACTGCAAACCAAATATCCGCAGGAACTGGAAAAGGAGCCCCTGCTGTCGCTGTCACAACAATTGGCGCGTTTCCGCAAGGAACACGAAACCATGCAACAGATGCTCAGTGATAACAATGCCACCGAAGTCACCGAGGGATCTACTCAAACAGAGGTGGTCGAGGAGACCGTCGTCGCAGTCGCACAACAGACAGAAGCAGAAAACGTCAATACGGATACGGCAGTCGTAGCCGTACAAGCCACCAGCGAGGAATCCGTGACGCCGCCTGCCAACATCCAGGAGACAAACGAGGCCACACCTGCTGAAGAAATCGCTGCCATCCCGTCTAACACCACGACCATCAGCAGCAATAAGAATCTGTTGCCCGCGGAGATGCTGGCGGAAGTAGAAAAATCCCTGCAGGAAGAAGAAAAGAACACTCCCGCTGAGGAAGCACAGAATACTGATTCTGCCGAATCTGCAACCACCGCAGATACCACCGCTCCAACAATCGATACCAGTGGACTGGAACTGGCCCGCCAACAAGCCATGGAGGGCAACCATAAGGCGTCTGCCGACGCCTATTGGAAATTCCTGTCACAACATGATCAGGATGCAGAGGTATGGAGCGAGCTTTCCGATGTGTTTGTTAAAATGGATCAATTGCAGGCTGCGCGCGCCACAATTCTCGAAGCCTCCCGCAGAGATCCGCAAAACCTGAAATATGTATTCCAGAACCTGGAAATCACCCAACGTCTGGAAACACCTGAAAATTATCTGCGTATCCTGCAACAGACCCGAGCCCGCCACCCGCGAAGCCCCGATCTCGCACTGGCATTGGCCAGGGTCTATTCCAGCAATCAGGACCGTGCCAACAGTGAATTCTACTACAGGGAATTCATACGCCTCTCCAATCCCGAACACCCGGATCGCCAGGAGGCCGAGAGCATCATCGGAATCTCCTCTTTCTGAGCGCGGCAAACAACTCCAGTGTTTGCATCACAATAAAAACCTGTTAGAATACGGCCCTATATGACAGTTCTCCGTCTCTGGTGTCTCCCGATCGCGTTAATCTGTGGAGTTTTATTCTCTTCCGCCTTTCTTTATTCGCAACGCAACAACGCACAATCTCCGTCTCTCGCTGAGCTGCAGCAGGAGTTCAGAAACACGGAACAGTTGCTGCTCACCGTTTACGACGACCTTGCCTCCCTGGTGAACGCCATAGACCCCAAGAAGGCCACCATGCTTGAACAAGGACAACTCGCATGGGTCACTTACCGCAAACAACACTCCAACATACTGGCTGACGCCGCAGAGACGGCACATGCCAACTGGGAAACCACTCTGTATGAGGAACTGATTCGTCAGAATAATAATCGGATTGCGGAAATGCGCGTGTTATACGCCATTTTTGAAGCTCATTACCAAAAACGCTTCCCGGGAAGACAGTTTTCCGCCCCTTCCTCCAGACTCACCACACCAGCCTCCCGTTCGCCCCAGCCCAGAAAATAACCCTGTTTGGCCATGAAAATCCTAATTACAGGAGCTGGGCAAGTAGGGAGATATTTGGGAAACGTACTCAGTCAGAAAGGCCATGATGTCACACTGATTGACAATTCGGAACAAACCATCCTGCAACTGGAGGATGAGATAGATGCACGGCTAATTCTCGGCAACGGCAGTTCCGCTTCCGTTTTAATCCAGGCAGAAGTCAGCCGTTGCGATTATTTTCTCGCGATGACCAGTGACGACATGACCAATCTGGTCGCATCTTCCATAGCCAAGGCGCTGGGAGCCAGGCACACCCTCTGCCGCATACACGACGAGACTTATTCCGACCACACGATCATCAACCATCAACTCCACTTCGGGATCGATAATCTGGTCAATCCCGAACTGTTATCCGCGGTTGAACTGGCCAAACGCCTGCGCCACCCCCATCGAGTGGCAGTTGAGAGCTTTGCCAGAGGACAGATTGAAGTGCAACAAATTCGCGTGGGTGCGGGTTCACGCATTGTCAATCAACCGTTACACAACCTGAAACTCGGTAAAAACATACGTGTGGGCCTGATTCAAAGAGACCAGCAAACCCAGGTTGCCGAGGCAAATTCCACCCTACAGGCTGGCGATCTGGTCACTCTGTTCGGGCAACCTGACGATCTCTACGAGGCGCGCTGCCTGTTCGACCCCAAGGCGGATCAGGAAAAGGTTCGCGTGGTGCTGTTTGGCGGCGGCGAAATCGCCATCGGTTTAATTCGGCTGCTCAACAATCCGCGCTTCAAAATACGGGTTATTGAACGCGATCATCAGATATGTCGACGGTTGGCCACTAAATTTCCACATATCACCGTAATCCATGGGGAAGGTACTTCGTTGCGACTGCTTGAAGAAGAACAAATCGGCAATGCCGACTACTTCATTGCCTGCACCAAGGATGATGAATACAACATTATGACCTGTCTGCAGGCGGGCAAACTCGGCTCCCGCCATTTGCAACTGGTGGTCAATAAACCAGACTACGAAGATATCCTGGAACGCATGCAGGGTGTCTTGGGAATACAGCACTCTGTCACCCCGCATATTGCCACGGGAGAGGAAATCCTGCGCTACCTGCAATCCAGCGAATGCGAGGAACTCCTGCAGTTGCCCAATGACATCGGCAGCGTCGTGGAAGTGCGCATCTCCATGGGAAACCCGCTGGCAGGCAAAACCTTGCGTGAGATATCGCTACCCCGTGGGTGCATCATTGTCGCCCTGCAACACCTGTTTCAAGCCCGTGTCCCTGGCGCGGAGGATCGGATTCTGGCAGAGGATCGGGTACTGGCGCTTGTATCGAAACAACAGATGCAAGCCTTCAGGGAAAAATTCAATGTATGAACTATCCGCTGCTAGCCAAGGTGCTCGCATGGGTATTCGTGGTTCTGGCGATTGCCTTTGCCTCCTGTTTTACCATGGCCTGGTTTCTGCCAGGCACCGTACCTGAGCTGGCGGCCATACGGGTTTTCGGAATCCTGGTTGCGTTCTGCGCATGCACTGCTGCCACACT